>JBEKVP010000095.1:0-7847 GCA_049513935.1 Steroidobacteraceae bacterium | reverse complement strand
GTCCCATCGAGCTTATTTCCCGTGCTAACCTACCTTAAAAAGACCCGTTGCGAGCGGACGTGAACCCACCGGCCGAGGTGAATCGATGAGACGAATACTGCTCTCCCTGACCGCGCTCGCGCTATGGTGGGGAGGCGGGCCGGCGCACGCGGAGAAGCTCCGCATCATCACCTGGGCCGACTACGTCCCTCAAGACCTCATCGCCGCGTTCACCAAGGAGACGGGCATCGAGGTCGAGGTGACGCTGTCCAACAACGAGGAGATCATTTCCAAGCTGCGCGCCACCGGCGGCGCCGGCTTCGATCTCGCTCAGCCGTCCCAGGATCGCATCACATCGGTGCAACGCGATTTCGAGATCTACAAACCGTTCGATCTCAGCAAGATCAAGCTCGACGAGTTCCAGCCCGCGCTCTTGAACATCGTCAAGCGCAACGCGACCATCGACGGCAAGCTCTACGCATTGCCCTATCTCTGGGGCACCGACGGACTGGTCGTCAACACCAAGTACGCGAAGGCCTCCGACTACACGGATTTGTGCCGCCCCGACCTCAAGGACAAGACCTCGATCCGGCTCCGGCGGCCGATTTTGATGGCGTTCGCGTTCGCCGCCGGCAAGGATCCCTTTGCGCTCTACGGCAACCCGAAGGCCTACAGCGAGCTCATGGATCAGATCGGCGCCACGCTCATCGCGTGCAAGCCGAACCTCAAGTTTTTCTATGACAACAAGGATCAATTGCTGAACGGCATACGCTCGGGCGAGGTCTGGGCGGCGGCGATGTGGGACACCGGAGGTTGGACCCTCAATCGCGAGAACCCGGATATCCATTACATCGTGCCGACCTCGGGCGCGCTCGGCTGGCTCGACACCTTCGCACTGCCCGCGCGCGGGCGCAACGATGCGGCCGCTTATGCCTGGATCAACTTCACGATGCGCCCCGAGAACGCCGCGCGAGTCATCAAATCGGTGGGCAACTTCTCCGCGGCGCAGGGCACTGCACCCTTCGTGGACCCGCGGCTCAAGGAGCAGTTCAGGGAGTCGTTCCCGGACACCGCCTCGATCAACAAGATCCACTGGTACCCGGCGATACCCCCCGGACTGGAGGAGATCGAAGGCCGCGTGCTCGATCGCATCAAGGCGGCCAATTGAGCACGGCCGACCTGGTCGCGGACCGCGTCGTCAAGCGCTTCGGCGCTCACACCGCCGTCGACTCGCTGTCGTTCAACGTCGAGCACGGGAGCTTCTTCTCCATCCTCGGCCCGTCCGGCTGCGGCAAGACCACGCTCCTGCGCATGATCGCGGGATTCATCGCCCCGGACAGCGGCCACATCTCCATCGGCGGGCGCAGCATGCAGGGAGTCGCGCCCAACCGGCGGCCGGTGAACATGGTGTTCCAGCAGCTCGCCCTCTTCCCGATGATGTCCGTGGGCGAGAACGTGGCGTTCGGCTTGGCCCGCCGCGGCCTGGCCCGGTCCGAGCGCATGCAACGCAGCAACGCGATGCTCGAGCGCGTGGGCCTCGGCGGCGCGGCGTCGAAGCGGGTCGACGAGCTCTCGGGCGGTCAGCGCCAGCGTGTCGCCATCGCGCGCAGTCTCGTCCTCGAGCCGACGCTCTTGCTCCTCGACGAGCCCTTGGGAGCGCTCGACTTGAAGCTTCGCGAGCACATGAAAATCGAGCTGAAGCAGCTTCAGGCCGCGTTCGGCACCACGTTCGTGTACATCACCCACGACCAATCCGAAGCGCTGGTGCTGTCCGACCGCGTGGCCGTCATGAACCAGGGCCGCTTCGAGCAGCTCGGCACACCCCAGGATCTGTACTACCGGCCGCAAACGCCGTTCGTCGCGAGTTTCGTCGGGGCGAACAACCGCATCGTCGGACGCGTCTCGGCCCTCGATGCGGACGCGGTCGAGCTCACCACCGCGGATGGTTGGACGATCCGGGCGCTGCCCAAGGCCAAGCTCGCGGTCGGCGATGCGGTGGAAGCTTTCGTGAGGCCGGAGGTTGCGAGCCTCTCACGCACGGAGGCGGATCTGCCGTCCGGACAACCCGCGCACGCCGGTGAAGTGGAGAGCTTGCTGTTCGACGGCGCGAATTCCGCGGTGCTCATCAACGAGGAGCGCACGCGCCGCGAGTTCCGCATCGCGCTCCCGCAGACCGGCCGATTCTCCGACTTGAAGCCCGCGGAAAAGGTGCTGTTCAGTTTCGACCCGGCGCGCGCGGTGTGCTTCCCCGCCCGCCCCGGCGAGGCGGGACGGGATGGCTAGCGCGGCGCTCGAGCCCAGATGGCAAGGACGCCTGGGGCTGGGGCTGCTGCTCGCCCCCGCGCTGCTCTGGCTCGGCGCGCTCATCGTGCTGCCGCACGTCGATCTCGCCGTGCTCTCTTTGCGCGAGCGCGTGGGCCCTCGCCACTACGTCGCGAGTCTCGAGCAATACAAGACCTTCTTCACCGAGCCGCTCTACTGGCACGTGTTCGTGCGCACCGCGGTGATGTCGGTGGTGGCGACGTTCTTCACGCTCCTCCTGGCGTTTCCCATCGCGTGGATCATCGCGAAGGTCGCGCGCGGCCGCGCGAGCTCCGTGCTCTTCATCCTATGCCTGATCCCCTTCTGGGTGAGCGAGACGGTGCGCACCCTCGGCTGGATGATCTTGCTGCGCGAGTCGGGCGTCTTGCCCGCGCTGCTCGTGAAGCTCGGCATCACGGCAACCCCCGTCGAATTCCTGTACCACGACGCGACCATCCTGGTGGGGCTCGTGTACACCTCGCTACTTTTCATGGTGATCCCGCTCGTGTCGAGCCTCGAGAGCCTGGACAACTCGCTCATCGAGGCAGCCTACGACCTCGGAGCCGACGGATTCACGATTCTGCGCAGGATCGTGATCCCGCACGCCGCGCCGGGCATCACGGCCGGATGCATCATCGTGTTCATGCTCACCCTCGGCAACTACTTGACGCCGACGCTGCTCGGCGGCAAGAGCTCGCAATGGTTCACCGAGCAGATTTATAACCAGTTCATCACGCGATTCAACTGGGAACAGGGCGCCGCGCTCGGCTTCCTGCTGCTCGGCTTGTCGACCGCTCTGGTGATGATCGGACTTCGGCTCGCCGGCCAGCGCTTCGGCGACGTGATGCGGCGGACATGATCCCCTCCCTCCCACGTCCCCGCTGGCTCAAGACCGCGAACGCGGTCTACGTGGTCGCGTTCCTCGCGTTTCTGTTCCTGCCGCTGGTCGTGGTCGGGATATTCGCGTTCAACAACGCGCCCTACCCGGCGCCCCCGTGGCGGGGTTTCACCCTCGATTGGTTCGTGGGGAACGCCGGCTCCGGACGCGTCGGACTATTCGGCGACGCGGGCCTCCTGGGCAGCATCTGGACGAGCTGCGTCGTCGCCTTCTGGGTAACGCTGCTATCCGTCCTCATCGGCACCTCGAACGCGTTTCTCATCGAGCGGGGCCGTTTCTTCGGCAAGCAGGCGCTGTCCGTTCTCATGCTGGCGCCCTTGGTGATTCCGGGGGTCATTCTCGGCATTTCGATTCTCGCCTTCGCGAGCCGCGTCGCCCAGTTCGTGGGCGACGTCTTCGGCGTCGAGTGGGATTTCCTGCGCCCGGGGTTGCCGCTCGTCGTGTGCGGGCAATTCTCGTTCATCGCCACCATCGCGACGCTCACCATCAGCGCGCGGCTGCGCCGCTTCGACCGCACGCTCGAGGAAGCCGCCTTGAACCTGGGGGCCACCCGGCCTGCGGTGCTGCGCACCATCGTGCTGCCGTACCTGCGCCCCGCGCTCCTCGGCTCAGCCGCCATCTCATTCCTGATGTCCTTTGCGGATTTCAACACGACGCTGATGTTGGTCGGTGCGGATGCCCCCCTCACCGTGATGATGTACGGCCGCATGCGCGAGGGCGCGAGCCCCGTGCTCAACGCGGTGAGCCTTTTCCTCATGCTCGCCTCCGCGCTCTTCGCGCTCTCGCTGATGCGCGGCGGCGGTGCACGCCCGAAAGCGGAAAGCTGACACGCTGCGTTATACTCGCCATGTCTCGAAAGCGGCTCCAAACACGCCAAGAACTCGGGCCGCGAAGCAACCGGGAGGACCGTGTGGGATACGCGCGTCGTTTGCAGATGATTGCCGCCCTGGCATTGCTCGGTGCCGCGGCACCCGCCGCCTCGGCCGAATATTTCGTCTACCAGGGCCAGCTGCAGTTCACGTCGAGCTCGCTCCCGACCTGTACGCCGTTGTCGACCGGCACGTTCCACGTGGTCATCGTGGGGCGCAACGGCGGACCGTTCGGCGGCGGCATCGAGGCGTATCTGATGGGCGAGCAGCTGCTGCACGGCTACATACGCGGCATGAATCCAGCCTTCACTTCGATCGCCTACATCGGCGAGAGCGCGCCGAGCCACCCCATGGGCCTGCGCATGACGGGGATGACTTCCTACGCCGGTCAGCTGCAGGCAAAGTCACTGCTCGGCGCGATGCTGCTCTGCCCCTTCGACAGCGCGCAGATCAGCATCAGCAAAGTCGCCGGCGTCAACGAAGAGGCGGCATTCCAGAGCGCCGCGAATCAATTTCAGCTGGATAACCGCGCGCTGCAGACCTACATGCAGGGCATGCAGGGCAACGCCCGGAGCGCGATCGCACCGATCGAGCAGGCGCTCGCCCTCAAGCGGCAATCGCTCGATCCTTCGAGTCCGCAATTACTGCCCTACTACTACTCGCTCGCGCAGCTGCATTATGCGGAAGGCAGCATCCCCGCCTCGATCCCGGTGCTGCGCAGCGGCGCGGCGATCTGCGAGAAGGTCTATGGACCCCAGAGTGCGTGCTCGGGCGCATTGCTCGCGACTCTCGGCGCCGCGCTCGCCGATGGCGGCATCTACGCCGAGGCGGAGACCACGCTGCGGCGCGCGTTGACGATCTGCGACAAATATTTCGGACCGGGATCCCCGCTGCGCGGGCCCGCCCTCAACGGACTCAGCATCGTTTTAATGTATACGGGCCGCTACTCGGAGGCCGAGCGCGCGCTCACCGAGGCGCTCGCCGTCAACAAGAAATGGCCCAACCCCTCGAACATCAACGTCGCCGCGAGTCTGACCGGCTTCGGGATCCTGTATCAGCTCACGGGCCAGTATAAGAAGGCTGTGGCCTCGCTCCGCCAGGCGGTGGCGATGAACGAGAAGACCGTCGGCGCGGACAATCCCGCCACGATCAACAGCGAGGTCATCCTCGCCCGAGCCTTGCGCGTCTCGGGCGATAATCAGGCGGCGGAGACGACCGCGCGCCACGCGCTCTCGGCCGCCGAGCGGGTGCTGGGGCGCGAGCGACAGGATCATCCGGCGCTCGGCGGCGCCCAGGTCATCCTCGCGGACATCTTGCGAGAGACCGGACGCAACGCGGAAGCGGAGCCTCTCTACCGCAAGGCGCTCGCCAACTCGACCAAGTACCTCGGACCCGATCACCCGCAGGTGGCCGGCGTCAGCCTGCTGCTCGCAAAGCTCCTGCACGATACGGGGCGCGATCAGGAGGCGCTCGGGCTGTTGAGCCACGCCAACGTCGTCGCTCATCTGTCCGGAAGCGAGATCATCGCTTGGCAGGTTGCGGGCGAATTGATGGAGGTCTACTCCTCGGGCAAGTACGCGGACTCCTTCAAGGCCATCTTCTACGGCAAGGAAGCGGTCAATGACCTGCGGCGGCTGCGCGGCAACTTGTCGGGCTCGAGCGCCGAGACCCAACAAGCCTTCGTGAGCTCCGCGGAAGTGAGCGCGACTTACCGCAAGCTCGCGGACCTCTTGATCGGCGACGGCCGCCCGGCCGAGGCGCAGCAGGTCCTTGCGATGGTGAAGGAGCAGGAGTTCTACGAATTCACGCAGCGGACGGCGCAATCCGACGCGCCGAAGACCGTGGCGACTCTCAATGCCAGCGAAAAGCAGCTCGATGATCTCAACGGCAAGTACGCGAGCCTCGGCAAGGAATACGGGACGCTTCAAGAGAAGTACCGGCAGGAGGGCGATCGCTTCAGCGCGGCCGACCACGCCCGGCTCGACGAGCTGCGCAAGGCCATGGACGCGGCTCAAGCCAATTTCGAGGCGCGCTCCTCGGAGATCGCGAAAAGCGCAAACGATCCCGAGGCGCAGAAGCGGCGCCGGACGGAGATCAACGACTACAGCCGCGCGTTTCAGGGAACCTTGAAGGACATGGGGCACGACGCGGTCGTGGCGCAGTACATCGTGCTCAACGACAAAGTTGCCATCCTGCTGGCCTCGCCCAATGTGGTGATCGCGCGCGAATCGAAGATCAAGCGTCAGGACCTGTATGCCCGTATACGCGACTTTCGCAGGGCGCTGACCAATCCCAATCAGGATCCGCTGCCCTCCTCGCAGGCGCTCTATCAAATTCTGGTGACCCCGATCGCCGACGATCTGCGCCAGGCGGGCGCCAAGACCTTGATGGTCGATCTCGACGACATGCTGCGCTATGTGCCGTTTGCGGCGCTGTACGACGGCAAGAATTATCTGGTTGAGAAGACCTCGGTCGTGATGGTGACCGAGGCGGTGCGCGACAAGCTCGGCAAGGCGCCGAGGTCCGACTGGTCGGTGTGGGGACTCGGAACCACCAAGCCGGGCCCGGGCTATGAGGCGCTGCCGTATGCCGCGGTGGAGCTCAACGGCATCGCCGGCCAGAAGGGCATTCTCGGCGGCAAGGTGATGCTCGATACCGCCTTTACCGAGCGCTCGCTTCGAGACGGCCTCGATCAGTCCTACCCCATCATTCACATCGCGAGTCATTTTCAATTCTCGCCGGGCAGCATGGACGACTCATTCCTGCTGATGGGCGACGGCACCCACCTCACGCTCGCGCAGATCAAGACCAAGTTGAATTTCAGCAGCGTGGAGCTGCTCACGTTGTCGGCGTGCGAGACGGCGGTGGGCGATGACAGCACGTCGCATCACGGCGCGGAGGTCGAAGGCCTCGGTGCCATCGCGCAGCAGGCGGGAGCGAAGGCCGTGCTCGCGACGCTATGGCCGGTAGCGGATGCGAGCACTGCGGCGCTCATGCGCGCGCTGTATCAGGCACACAAGGCGGATCGGCTGGACAAGGCTGACGCCCTGCGACAAGCGCAGCTTGCGCTGCTGCAAGGCTCGGCCAAGATCGAGGGATCGGACAATGCGAGCCGCGGCTTGACCCGGGTCGGCGCATCGCAATCCGGCGGAAGCTTCAAGGTCAATCCGGGTGCGCCGTTCGCGCACCCTTATTACTGGGCGCCGTTCATCCTGATGGGCAACTGGCTCTGACCCGAGGCGCCTCACGGCGTCTCCTCGACGCTCACCAAATTCGCGCCGAACACGTTCGAGCAGGCATGGGCGATGCCGAAGTCGCGCGTCGCGCTGGTGCATTCCGGATTTTTCACGGCTGCCGATAGCGTGGCGATCTGGCTGATGCGAGCCGCCGCCTGCGCGGTCGGCCGGATCTTGTCGAACGGGCCGGACGCGCTGACATATTCGGCGGGCAGCGACAGGCTCGAGAAATCCCGGGTGCTTTCGGTCACCATCACCAGGATATGGTCCGTTCCCCGCGGGCCGAGCGCGGTCACGGTCCAATTTTGGCGCGGCAGGTGCAGTTCGTAGTTCGCGGCCAGCACGTTGGAGGAGTCCAACTGATTCGGGAACAGCAGATAAAAGCTGTCGGGCTGGCTTCCGCGGTAGAAGATGTACACGTACCCATCGCGGTTCGACCGGACCGACAAGGTGAGATTGCTCCCGATCTTGAGGGTCGGCTGGTCGAGCTTCACTTTGACGTCCCAGCGATCGTCGCGCTGATGGTAGATGTCGTTGAGCGTCGCGAGCGTATCGACGCCCGGC
>JBEKVP010000094.1:0-7872 GCA_049513935.1 Steroidobacteraceae bacterium | reverse complement strand
TCGAGCGGATCTGCTCCGTAATCTCGTTCAAGATGGCGACTTTACCGACGTGGTTGAAGCCGATCGTCGAATAATGGTGGCCGAGCGGGCGGCGCGGCATGAGGCTGTATAGAAACACGCACGTTTTGTAGTAAAGGCGCGTGGTGACATGAAAATTCGCGAGCGCCGAGCTGAACAGGCCGTGGATGTCCGCGACCCGGTGCAGGACCGCGTCCGCGTAAATTCCCGACGGGCCATTGAGGAGCGAGACCACGAATGGCACGATGCTTTCGTCGGCCAGCACCCAGCGGCCCACGACGAAGGCGCTGCGGTCGCGATAGAAGCCCGCCTCAATGACGTCGAGTGCCACCGGACGCGGGCGTTCGGTGCCGTACAAGAGGCCCTCGAGCCGATCGACGATGCGTTGGGAGTCGCCCTCGATGTCCCGGAACGGAACGGAAAAGCCCGGCACCCGGAGGAAGGAGGCGACGATCTCGGCGTCGATGTGCGACACCGGCATCCGGTGATGAACCGAAGCCATGGAGAATGCCCGCAACTTGCTGGGCGGAGGAAACGAGTAAGCCACCGGCCGCCAGATCTCCTGGCAGATATTGCGCCGCAGTGAGTGAGCGAAGCTGAACGCGGTGTCGGCCTCGTAGCGATCGACGATCATCGCCACGAACAACCGGTCGACCGCCTCCCAGAGGGCCCCATCGTGCGCGAGCGCCGGGTATTCCGCGAGCACGCGCGGTCCATGCTCGGTGATGTAGCGGCTGTAAAGTCCCAGGCGCTCCTTGCTGATCCGGATCGACGCATGCGGATCCATGAGCTCGAAGGCGCACTTCGCGCGATAGGGGTACTCGCACAGCAAGCTGTAAAAGTCGTCGAAAATCGCGAGGACGAGCCGCGCGGTCGCCCCGATCCGCGCCGGGTCGTCCGTGCACTCGCGGAGCTGCGCGTAGGCCCGCTCGATCAAGGAGTCGATCTCGACGGCAACGATCTCGGGCTGCGGCACGTTCATGGACTAAGGGGATCCGAGGGTCATTGTCTCGCATTCTTCCGGCACGAGTGGGCGTCCGCCTATCGGTCGTCTCCTACAGGGACCTCTCGCACCAACCGACCGGGCTTTAGCCGATCCCCTGTATACTCCTCCACACATATTCACATTACTTGACCATTCGCGTTTGGGCTCTTTCTGGGAGAACAATCATGTCGATGAATTGGCGGCGTTCGGTATTGCCCACTTTGCTCCTGTGCGTCCTACCTGCCGTCAGCATGGCGCAATTCGGCATCAGCATCAGTGTCAACGTAAATCTGGCTCCTCCAGTGTTGCCGGTTTACGTGCAACCGCCGATCCCCGGCGACGGCTACCTGTGGACGCCGGGATACTGGTACTGGAACCCCGACGTCCAGGATTACTACTGGGTGCCCGGCACTTGGGTACAGGCGCCCCAACCCGGCTTTTTGTGGACCCCGGGCTACTGGGGCAACGAAGGCGGCGCGTTCATCTGGCACGCGGGCTATTGGGGCGAGCATGTCGGATTCTACGGCGGTGTTTCCTATGGCTTCGGCTATGGCGGCTCCGGATTCGAGGGCGGCTATTGGCAAGGCGGCCATCTCTTCTATAACACCTCGGTGGTGAATGTGGGCACGACCCGCATCACCAACGTCTACGTCAAGAACGTCACCGTCAACAACGTCACGGTCAACAATGTGAGCTACAACGGCGGGAGCGGCGGCATCCAGGCTAAGCCGACCCCAACCGAGCTGAGCTATGCCAACGAACGCCACATCGACTCGGTGCCCGCGCAAAAGCAGCAAGTCGAGGCTGCGCGCACCAACCCCGCCCTGCAAGCCAAGGCCAACGGCGGCAAGCCGCCGGTGGCCGCGACTCAGAAGCCGGGGGTATTTTCCGGCGCCGGGGTGATTGCCGCAAAGGGCGCGCCCGCCCATCCGGTCGCTCCGGCACACCCGGCGGCGGCCGAGCACCCCGCAACGGCCGAGCACCCCGCAGCGGCCGAACACCCGGCGGCTGAACACCCGGCAGCGGCACATCCGGCCGCGCCGCCTCACCCCGCAGAGACGGCACACCCTGCCGCGGCTGCGCATCCGGCCGCCCCGCCTCACCCCGCAGAGCCGGCACACCCTGCCGCGGCTGCGCATCCGGCCGCACCGCCTCACCCCGCGGCGCCGCCCCACCCGGCCCCCGAGAAGAAGCCGCCCGAGACGAAGAAGCCGCCTGAGGGCTAGCGGTGCAAATAGAGCACGACACAGCCGCCCACCGATTCACGACCGAGGTCGACGGTGAGCGCGCCGTGCTCGATTACGTGCTCGATGGCGACACGATGACCATCACGCACACCGGCGTGCCGCGGCCGATCGCCCGCCGCGGCATCGCCGGCGAGCTCATGCGCAGCGCGCTTGCGGCCGCGCAGAGCCGGGGATGGAAAGTGGTACCGGCCTGCTCCTACGCTGCGGCGTACATGGCCAAGCAGACGGAGCAGGCGGGCGAGGACCGCCGCCAGCACGAGAGCGACCTGCTCGACGAGGCGCTCGAGGAAACCTTCCCCGCCAGCGACCCGCCGGCGGTCGGCGGCAACTCCTAGCGAGGCAGCATGGGCCGCCCTTCGTGCGCGACCAGGAGGTCGTGCATGTCGTTGGCGTGCTCTTCCTCGACGGTGAGGATGCGTTCCATCATGAGCCGCGAGCTCGGGTCCTTATTGCCGAAGTAACGGATCAGCTCGCGGTAGTGCTCCACCGCGATTCTCTCGGCGATCAGGTTCTCCTTGATCATGTCGACGAGCGTCTCAGCGCCGCCGTATTCGGACGCCGAGCGGGTTGCGAGGCCCGCCGGGTTGAAATCCGGTATGCCACCCAATTGATTGATGCGCTCGGCCACTTCCATCGCGTGCTCTTGCTCTTCCTTCGCGTGCGTTGCGAATTCCGCTTTCACGCCTTCACTGGAAATGCCGGTGGCCGCAATCGCATGCATCGTGTAGCGCAGAACGCACACGATCTCGGTGGCGAGGACGGCCTGCAAAATCTCGATGGTCTTGTGGACGTCACCCTCGTAATTCGGCGTCACGCTCCCATCGGCGATGTGCCTGCGGGCCCGCTCTCGCAGGGTCTGCACGTCGGTCAGGAAGGGTTTGGTATTTCCGTTCTGCTTCTCGGTGCGGCTCTCCATGGTGCATTTCTCCTGCGAAGGGTGTTGGGAGAAGAAATTTATACCACGGCGAGGCCAATCCAATTGACGCAGCGCAGAGGTGCCGGCTGTAAGAGTCGCCGCCGCAGCGCTGTCGGTGGCGATCCGACAGAGCGCTAGCGCTCAGCGCCGCTTCAGGGCGGCCGCCAAACCGGTCACCAACGGTCCCAGTTTCGGCGGACTCGCCTCGAACGTCGGCGTGATGCCGTGGCTCAAGAGCGCCCGCGTGCACACCGGCCCGATCGAGGCGACGATCAGCGCATTCAGGCGCTGCGCGAGATCGCCCGCGCGGTTCGTGCGCTCGGCAATCGCGTATAGATTCTGGATTTGCACGGCACTGGTGAACACCACAGCATCGACGCGCGAGGCGGCGAGCTCATCGAGGAGCCGCATCAGCGGCCCGCTGTCCTTGGGTAACGCCCAGCGATAGGTGGCTATCTCGTGCACGGCGGCGCCGCGGGACTCCAAGGCAGCGCAGAGTCTGCGATTTGCCTCGCCGTAGCGCTGCACGAGGACGCGCCGCCCCGCAATGGGAATACCCGCTATCGCCTCGAGCACGGTCTCGGTGGTGAACGGCGAGGGAGCGCGGATATCGATGCGCACGCGGCGCGCATTGAGCTCGCCGGTCGGTTTCGGGCCGCGCACCACGACCAGGGCCGGCTCGAGCAAGCGTTGGAGCTCCGACGTGGACCCCTGCGCATCGGTCATTTGAAACAACGCGCGCGTCCCAACGCCCGTTTGAAAGATCGCCATCTTGAACGGGTTGGAGCGCCAGGATTCGAGCAGCGCGGCCACGATTCCCGGCTCCACGTCCGGCACCTCTTCCAGGGCGGGCGCCAGCAGCGGAGTCGCCCCGTCGCGCGCGACGAGCTCGGCGAGATGCTCGCCCGTTCGGGTCTCGAGGATCGCCACGACTTTCGACTGCATGCTCGCCACCCCGGCACTCAAGACAGCTCGGATGCGCTCATTGTAGTTCCTCATCGCTCTGGGCCGCGAGCACACCCGAGCGAGCTCGTGCTAACTTCGCCGTCACAACTCCGAAAAGCCAGGGAGATCCCATGCATCGCTCGAAATCCTCCTTTTGCAACCTCGCGGCAGCGGCGCTGCTCGCGGGCGCCGCGGCACCGGTACTCGCGGACACCGTGGTCGTGACTGCCGATCACATGGTCGACGTCATTGCCGGCCGTGTCGCCGAGCGCCCCAAGATCACCGTCGTCGACGGCCGGATCGCCTCCGTGGGCACGCAGGACGGTGAGTTCCCCACCGGAGCCCGGCACATCGACTTGCCGGGCATGACGCTCTTGCCGGGCTTGATCGATATGCATACTCACATCACCGTCGAGCCGCGCTACTCCGGCTACCGCGGGCTCGAGTTCACCGATAACTTCTGGACCGTCGTCGGCGTAGCCAATGCGAAGAAAACGCTCGAGGCCGGCTTCACCACCATCCGTAACGTCGGGTCCGAGAACTTCGACGACGTCGCCATCAAGCAGGGCATCGAGCAAGGTTTCATCCCGGGGCCGCGCATCGTGCCCGCCACCTACGCGATCGGCGCCACCGGCGGCCATTGCGACGCCACCGAGTTTCCGCCGTCCGTGACGGTCCCGAGCCCGCAGATCGCGAACGGGCCCGACGAGATGCGTGCCATGGTGCGCAAGCTTCACAAGTACGGCGCCGAGGTGATCAAGTTCTGCGGCACCGGCGGCGTCTTCTCGAAGACCGACACGGTGGGCGGCCAGCAATACAGCCTCGTGGAAATGAAGGCGCTGGTCGAGGAAGCGCACATGCTCGGCCTCAAGGTTGCGGTCCATGCCCATGGAACCTCGGGTATCAAGGACGCGATCCGCGCGGGCGTCGACACCATCGAGCACGCGAGTCTCGCGGACGATGAGGCGTTCGCGCTCGCCAAACAGCACGGCACCTACTTCACGATGGATATCTACAACGACGACTACATCCTGGCCGAGGGCGAGAAGAACGGCATGTTCAAGGAATCGCTCGCAAAGGAGCGCGTCATCGGCCTCAAGCAGCGCCAGACCTTTCAAGCGGCGCTGAAGGCCGGCGTGAAGCTGATCTTCGGCACCGACGCCGGAGTCTATCCGAACGGCGACAACGCCAAGCAGTTCGCAACGATGGTCACGTGGGGCATGACGCCGATGCAGGCCATTCAGGCCGCCACTGCCAGCGCCGCCGAGGCACTCGGCCGCACGGCCGACGTCGGCGCCATCGCAGTCGGCCGCTACGGCGACCTCATCGCGGTCGCCGGCGATCCCCTCAAGGACGTGACGGTGCTCCAAGCCGTACCGTTCGTGATGAAGGGCGGCGCGGTGATCAAGTCTCCAGCGCCTTGAGGTCCGCGGTGTCAGAACGCGCTCGAGGGGCCGTAGCGCGAGTTTACCGCGCTAGTTTCCGATCAGTCCCGCGGTCACGTTGATCGCGAAGCCGAGGATCGAGGCGTTGAACGCGAACGAGATGAGCTCGTGGGCGATGACGACCTTGCGGATCGAGCTGCGCGTGGTGAGCACATCCGCGGTCTGGCATGCCGCGGCGATGGTGAACGAGAAGTACGCGAAGTCCCAGAAGACCGGCATCTCGGTCTGCGGAAACGACAGCGGACGATCCGTGCGCTCCGTGCTGTAGAACATGTCGGCATAATGCGTGGTGAACATCGTCGGCACCAACAGCCACGAGTCGATCAAGGTCGCGGCCGTCAGAATGAAGTGCCAGATCCGCTCGCTGCCCTGCACGTGCCTCAAGGTCGCAAGCGGCTCGACGATGGCGGCCAGGCTCAGGAGCGAGGCGGCCGTCACGACCACCAGGATCACCGGCGCGGAGGCATCCTCCTCGATGTAGCGCGAGCAGATCTGCTGCGCCGTGAGACCCCTCATCCACAGAAAGATGAGCACCAGGAACAGCGTCACCCCCGAGTCCCACGCGACGAGCACGCGGCTGATCAGCGACCACGCCGGCGGCAGCAACCAGTAGACGAGGACGCCCGCGGCGAAGCCGATCCAGATTCGCGGGTGGTAGCGGAACAGCTTGATCATCTAAGAACCGAGACGTCCCAGCCGCCGCCGAGCGCCTCGATGAGCGATACGTCCGCCACCAGTTGATTCTGCCGCATGGTGAGCAACGCTTCCTGGTCCGCGAGCAGCGTCTGGATGTCCGTTATGACCGTAGTGTAGCTCACCGTACCGGCGTTGAATTGATTGAGTGCCACGTCGGCCGCAATCTGCGCATGCTTCACGGCCTCCTGCTGGAAGTCGGCCTCTTGCCCGAGCACTCGCAGCGCGAGCAGGTTGTCCTCCACCTGCTGAAAGGCCGAGAGCACCGTCTGGCGGTAGTTCGCCACGTATTGATCATAGGTGGCGCGGGCTCCCGCGACCGCCGCGACCTGAGCGCCGCCCTGGAACAGCGTATCGCTCGCCGTTCCCCCCGTCGACCAGATCCGATTGCTCATATTGATGAGTGAGGACAGCGGATTGCCGGAATAGCCTCCCAGGCCGGTCAGGCTGATGGTCGGGAAGTACGCTCCGATCGCGACGCCGATGAGCGCATTTTCCTGCTGCATCTGCCGCTCGGCGGCCGCGATGCTCGGGTTGCGCTCGAGCAGCTCCGAGGGAACGGCGACCGGCACCTGCGGCGTGGCCGCGGCGAGCGGCGCCGCCGGAATCGACAGCTCCGAAGGGACCCGCCCGACGAGCACGGCGATGGCATGCTCGTAAGTGCCGCGCTGCTGATCCACCGCCGCGAGCTGCGCCTGCGCCGCTTCGAGCGCCGCCTGTGCGGCCGCCAGATCACCGCTGGTCGCCGTTCCCGACTCCGTCTGATGGCGCGTGATCTCGAGCGTCTTCTCATCGAGCGACAGCGATTTCGCGAGCAGCTCCCGCAAGGAATCGGCTGCCCGCAAATCGAAGTAGTCCGTGGCGAGCGTCGCCTGGGCCGACAGCTGCGCGTTGGCGAGATCCGCCTGGCTGACCTGCACCCCTGCCTTGCGGCTCTCGACCTGGCGGCGAATGGTGCCCCACAGGTCCGGTTGCCAGGAGAGCACGCCCTCGAGTGTGAATTCGGTATGGGTCGAGCCGCCGGCGCCGCTCCCGACCGCGCTCGCGACGGCCGCCGTGCCGCCGCCCCCGCCGCCCCGCTGAGCGCCGAAGCTCACGCCGAGCGTCGGGAACAATTGGGCTTGCGCTTGCCGGAGCAGGGCAACCGCCTCGCGGTATTGCGCCTCGAACTGCTTGACGTTCTGGTTGGACACGTTGACCTGGCGCTCGAGCCCGTCGAGCTCGGGATCGTTGAAGATGCGCCACCACTCGCCGCGAGCGCCGGCATCGCGCGGCGCGACCACTTTCCAGCCGGGCGGCAATTCCTTGTAGGCGCTCGGCACCGGCGCATCCGGCCGGTGATAGTTGGGACCGACCTTGCAGGCCGGCGGGGCGAGGGCCGCCGCGCACACGCCGCAAGCGGCGGCGATTCTTGAAGCGCGCAGCCTCATCCGATTGCCTCCACGGTATCAGCGTCCGACCAGCGCCCGGGCCAGCGTTGCTTAAGCCACGTCTGGAAGCGGTCCAGGTACACATACAGCACCGGCGTCGTGTAGAGCGTGAGCGCCTGGCTGACGATGAGGCCACCGACGATGGAGATGCCGAGAGGCCGGCGCAGTTCGGCGCCGTTGCCGTAGGAGAGCG
>JBEKVP010000093.1:0-7899 GCA_049513935.1 Steroidobacteraceae bacterium | reverse complement strand
CAGGGGAGTTCAAGAATCGTACGAAGATTTGGAGGGGGGACGATGGACGAAGCGAAGCGGGGCGTCATCGCATGGGTCGACGCTCACATGGGGGAGTTGTCGGACTGGCACCAGGTGCTCTGGAACTATGCGGAGCCGGCGTTCCGCGAATACAAATCGAGCGCTTGGTACGTCGATCGGCTGCGCGCCGCGGGCTTTGAGGTCGAGGCGGGTTCCGGCGGAATGCCGACGGCGTTTGTCGCGACTTTCGCGAACGGGCCGGGGCCGACCGTTGCCTCGTACGCCGAATACGACGCCGTGCCCGGCAATTGCCAAGCCGCCGCGACCACACGCCGACCGCGGGAAGGTCTATCGAAGCATGCGCCGGGCCACACCGACCCGCACTCGGCTCTCGGCGTGAGCGCGCTGGGCGGTGCACTCGCGGTCAAGTCGGCGATGGAGCAGCACCGGATCGGCGGCACGCTCAAACTGTTCGGCGAGCCCGCCGAGAAGGTGCGCGCCTCCAAGCCGATCCACGCCGCCAAGGGCTATTACAATGAGCTCGACGCGGCGGTGAGCTTTCATCCGCACTACATGTCGCCCATGTGCAATACGGTTGCCTGGGATACGCATTGCGGCGTCGGATACAACTACATTTACACGTTCCTGTGCGATGAGCCGGAAAATTGGATCGCCGCCGATCGCTTCAATCCGATCCCGCAAAATCACCTAAGCGCCCGCGCACCCGGCGCGAACGACGCACTCATCCACTTTTATCAACTGAACGAAGGGCTGCGGCGCTCGATGCTGCCCGCGACCGGGTTGTGGAGTTTCAACGAGGCGATTCTCTGCGCGGGCCAGGCGACCGCCGACAATCTCGCGCCGCAGGTGGCGCAAATCGACTACATGGTGCGCACCGACTCGGTCGCGCAGGCCGACATCATCAGCGCCGTGATGGACAACAACGCCGAGGCCGCGGCCAAGGCAGCGTTTTGCGCCTGGCGCAAGACCTGGGTGACGAAGTCGCGCGGCGGCCTCGCCAATCACGCGCTCGCGCGCGCAACCTATCGCAATCTCGGAGCGATCGGGGCGCCGCGCTGGGGGAGCGAGGCCGTGCGGATCGCGCGCGAAATCCAGGCGAATCTCGGGATCGAGCCGCTCGAGCAGCCGTTCTCCCCCGAGACCGAGCGGCTCATCGACCCGATCGAGTGCGAGGAGCAGCTGCGCGCGATGATGCCGGCCTGGCAGCAATTCCTCACCTCCGACGACTACACGGAGTATTGCTGGCACTGCCCCACCGTACGCCTGTTCGTGGCGCGCCCCTCGCTCGCGGGCCCGGCGGGCTACGTGTACCCCGCATGGGTGGCTAATGCGCTCGGCGGCATTCGCGCCGCCATCGATCCGATGATCAGCGTCGCCGCAAAGACCATCGGCGCCACCTTGCTCGATGCGCTGACGCAGCCGTCGCTCCTCGCCGCGGCGCGCCGTGAGTTCGAGGAGCGCACCGGTGGGGGCGTGGGGGGAAGGCGCTGGCTCGCGCCGCTCCTGCCGGCCGATTTCAAAGTGCCGCACCGCTACCGCTGGCCCGAGTACGTGACCACGGTGCGCGGCGAGGAATGGACCATTCCCTGGCGGGACGACGAATGAGCGGTCGGAACCGGGGGGCAGCCCGTCAGCGCTTCGCCATGAGGGCGCGCGCGATGATGGTGCGCTGAATCTCGGAGGAGCCTTCGTAGATTCGCATGATGCGCAGGTCCCGCACGTAACGCTCGAGCGGCAGATCGCCCGTGTAGCCGTAGCCCCCGTGAATCTGCAGCGCCCGATCCGCGATGCGGCCGGCGGCTTCCGAGGCGAATAGCTTTGCCATGGAGGCCTCGAGCGAATGGCGTGCGTGCGCCCCGCGCTTGCGCGCGGCGTCCTCGGTGAGCAGGCGCGCGGCGCGCAGCTCGGTCGCCATATCGGCGAGCATCCACTGAATACCCTGATAATCCGCCAGCGGCTGGCCGCCCACGTGGCGCTGCTCGGCCCAGCCCACGCTGGCATCGAGCGCCGCCTGCGCGATCCCGAGGCACATGGCGGCGACCTCGATGCGCCCGTTGTCGAGCACCCGCATCGCGGTCCGAAAGCCGCTCCCCTCGGGTCCCAGGCGCTGCGAGATACCGATCCGGCAGTCGAACGAGAGCTCGAACACGTGGCCGCCGCGAAGCCCCATGGTGCGCTCGGGTGCGCCGGCGCTGAGGCCCTGCGTGCCCCGCTCGACCACGAAAGCGCTGATGCCTTTGTGGCCCGCATCGGGATCGGTGACGGCGAAGACCACGATGAAGTCGGCCACGCCGCCGTTCGAGATGAACTGCTTGACGCCGCGGAGCTCGTACCCGCCGCCGCTCGAAATCGCGTGGCTGCGCATGTCGGCCGGATTCGACCCGGCGCTCGGTTCGGTGAGCGCGAAAGCGCCGAGGCGCGTTCCGTTCGCGGCGTCGGGGAGGTAGCGAGCGCGCAGCGCGTCGTCGCCGCCCAGCAGCACGGCGTCGGTCGCGAGGAAATGCGCCGTGACGGCTGAGGCGGTCGAGCCGCAAGCGCCCGCGATCGCCTCGACGCACGCGGCGAAGGCAGGGGCGGAGATCCCGGGTCCTCCCCACTGCGGCGGCAGGTTCATGCCGAGCACGCCGACCTCGGCCAGTGCCTCGATCTGCCGCCGCGGGAACTCGGCGAGGGCGTCGGTTTGCTTCGCCCAGGGCGCGATCTTCTCCCGCACGGCCCGCTGCACGGCTTCAATCGCCGCCAGATCGGTATCGCTGAAACTCCCGTCGTTCATTCCGACTCTCCGTGAATCGCCCGCTCGGCCGCCAACCGGTCGAGCTCCGCGGCGGACAGGCCGAGCCAGCGCGCGAGCACCGTCCGGTTGTGCTCGCCGAGCGCCGGGGCGGGACGCTGCCGCGCGCGCGGCAGGCCGCCGAAATGCACCGGCTGCTCCATCGCGGGAATGGCGCCGAGCCGCGGATGCAGGGTGGTCGACAAGAGCTTGCGCTCGGCCACGTGCGCACCCTCGAAGACCCGTCCCGGTTCCTCGATCGTCGAGGCGGGCACGCCCGCAGCCTGCAGCCGCCTCACCGCCTCGAGCGCGTCGAGCGGTGCGAGCCACTCACCCAAGATTGCGGCGAGTTCGGGCTCGTGCAGGGTACGCAGCTCATCGCTCGCAAAGCGCGGGTCGGCGGCGAGTTCGGGCCGGTCCAGACACTCCGCGAGACGCACGAACTGCGCCTCGCTCAGCACGCAGATCACGACGTGGCCGTCGCGCGCCGGGAAGGCTCCGAAGGGGGTCGACAGCGGGTGGCGGTTGCCCGTGCGGGTGGGCGGCGATTGGCCGAACATCCACTGAGCGATCGACGTGGGCGAGAGCGCCACCAGCGCATCGACCATGCCCACGTCGATTTGCCGACCCCGGCCCGAGTGCGTGCGCTCATAGAGCGCGGCAAGAATGGCCCACGAGCAAAAGAGCCCCGCCGCGAGATCGCCGAACGACTCCCCCACTTTTGTGGGCGGTCCTTGGGGGTCTCCGGTGACCGCCATGAGCCCGGACATCGCTTGGGCGATGAGGTCGAACGCCGGCAGATCCTTGTTCTTGCCCTCCTGGCCGAACCCGGAAATGCTCGCGTAGATGAGGCGCGGGTTCGCGCGCGCGCACTCCGCATAGCCGATCCCGAGCCGCGCCGCGACCCCGGGGCGGAAATTCTCGACCAGCACGTCGGCGGATTGCACCAGGCGCTGCACGAGGGCGCGGCCGGCCGGTTGCTTGAGGTCGACGCAAAGCCCGAGCTTGTTGCGGTTCACGAGCTCGTACAAGGCGCTCTGACCCGCTCGAAACGGACCGATTTGACGATATTCATCGCCCTGCGGCGCTTCGATCTTCACGACCTCCGCGCCCAAGTCCGCAAGCAGCGCCGTGCAATAAGGGCCGGAGAGCACGCGTGTGAAATCGAGCACCTTGACCCCGGCGAGCGGGCCCTCGGGCTGCGGCGGCCCGCTCCTCGGCGAAGCGATGTTGGGTTCCGATGCCATGCCCGCCAGTTTCCTCCAACTGGGGACGGTTCGGAAAATACTTGTTCGCGCCGGGGCAGACAGACGCGGCGGAGTGGAGCAGAATTTGGGCGAGGATAGATTCCGGGTCGTCGGCACGAAGCGGAACGATTCGCTCGCGGCTGCCGCCGGGAATGTTCGGACACAAACCGGCTAGGCGAGGGGGGTCTTATGCAAAAGCTAGAAGGGCGCAAAGCGCTGGTCACGGGCGGCGCGCGCGGAATCGGCAGGGCGATCGTGAAGGCTCTGGCGAGCGAAGGGGCCGATGTCGCGATCAACTTTCAGTCGAGCGGCGCCGATGCCGAGTCCTTGGCGCAGGAGCTTGCCGAGTCCGGCCGGAATACCCTGCTCTTCAAGGGCAACGTCGGCGAGCGCCCGACCTGGAACGAGATGATCGAGAAGATCAAACAGTCGTGGGGGCGTCTCGACATCCTCGTGAACAATGCCGGCATCACGCGCGACAAGACGCTGCGCAAGATGACGGATGAGGACTGGCTCGCCGTGCTCAACACCAATCTGAACGCCTGCTACTTCGGCGTCTCCGCGGTCATGCCGCTGATGGTCGAGCAGAAATATGGCCGCATCATCAACATCAGCTCCTTCGTCGGCCAGGCCGGCAACTTCGGTCAAGCCAATTACTCCGCGAGCAAGGGCGGCATCATAGCGTTCACCAAGACCGCCGCCATCGAGCTCGCCAAGTACAACGTCACGTGCAACTCGCTTGCACCCGGATTTACCGAGACCGGGATGCTGGCCAAAGTGCCGGAGAACGTGCAGGCGCAGATTCTCGCGCGTATTCCGATGGGACGCTTCGCGACGCCCGAAGAGATCGCGAAGGCGGTGCTGTTTCTCGCGGCGGACGGGGACTACATCACCGGTCAGCAGATCAACGTCAACGGCGGCGTGTACATGTAGGGCGGCCCGCGTAGGGCGGCCCGCGTAGGGCGGCCCGCACCCTCAGCGCGCGGCGAGCCATTGGGCGATCGCGGGCGGTACCTCGCGCTGCGCGCGGGCGCTCACGTACATGCCGATGTGCCCGAGGTCGAATTCGAGAGTGGTGAAATCGCGGCTTCCCGCCAGGCGCTTCAACGCCTCGGAGGAGGCCGGCGGCACCAGGTGATCCTTCTTGCCGATGAGATTGAGGATCGGCAGCTCGAGCGATCCGAGATCGACGGCGCGGCCCGCGATCTCGAGGCGGTTCCGCGCGAGGCGATTCTCCTGGTACATCCACACGACGAAATCGCGAAACGCCGCGCCAGCCTGGTCCGGGCTGTCGAAGATCCACTGCTCGACCCGCATGAAATTCTCGATCCGCGCGCTGTCGGCCTCGCCGCGCAACAGCTCCATGTACTTCTGATGCATCAGCCGAAAGGGCATCAGCGATAAAAACAGCTGGTTGAGCGCGTCGCCCGAGACGTTGCCGTTGCCTACCCAGGCATCGACGTCGATTTTCCGCACCCATTTGCTGAGCAAGTCCGCCGGCGTATGAAAATCGACGGGCGTCACCATAGTGATGAGATTGCGCACGCGCTGTGGGTGAAGGGCCGAGAAGCACAAGCTGAGCACGCCGCCCTGACAGACGCCGAGCAGGTTCAAGGCGTCGAGTCCGTGACTCTCGAGGATCTGCTCGACGCACCCGTTGAGCTGTTCCTCGATGTAATCCGTGAGCGTCGTGAAGCGATCAGCACCGTCCGGGTAACCCCAGTCGATCAAGTACACATCGAGCCCCTGCGCGAGCAGACCCCGGATCAGCGACCGGTCCTCCTGCAAATCCATCATGTAGGGCCGATTGACGAGCGCGTAGACGATGAGTAGGGGCGCCGCGGCGGCGGGCTTCGCGATCGATCGATAGCGATAGAGCCTGAGCTTGTCCTTGCGCCAGACCTCCTCCTTGACGGAGCACCCGGCGACGCAGTGGCGCGCTGCCGCGAGCGCCGCATACAGATTCGGGCTGGTCACGGCTTGGCCTTGGGGGCGCGGCGCCCTTTGTGCGCGGGGCCGGGGTCCTTGCGCGCGGCGCTGGGGCTCTGGCGTGCGCGGCCGGGGTCCTTGCGTGCGGGGCCAGCCTCCTTGCGTACCTCGGCTCGTGTCCGTACCTGTTCCTCGAGCGATCGCAACCGTTGCGCGAGGGTGTTGACCTCGTGGCGCGTCGGCAGATCGAGGAGTTTCGCCCAGAACTCGGCCCCGGCATTGGATTCGCGCCGCCACTGGCTGCTGGCGTTCACGTAGTCGGCGAGGGCGTTGCAGAACGGCTCGCTGTGCGCCGTGCGCGCGTACGCTTCCTCGGCGCAATCGATCCAGGTGTCGTAGAGCCGATTGAGCGCATCGGGCGTGAGCGCGGTCGATTGCGGCGCTCCGAGGCGCGCGACGAAGGCCGCGGCCGCCTCGCGCAATGTATCCGACCACAACCGCTGCAGGCGGCGCTGCGCGTCGTCCACGTCGCGCAGCGCTTGCGCGGCACGCTGCGCCCGCTGCTGATGCTCGCGCGTCAATCCGAGCGCGGGCAGCTCGGCCGCGGCCGCTGGATCCGCGCCCGCCAGGGGCGCCGCGGCCCAGGGCATCTTGAAGGAATCGGCGAACTGGTCGCGCAAGAAATTGCTGAAGGTCTGCGCGGCGGCCGCGACGGCAGGCGCCGAGCCGCCCACGCTACTGTCGCGAAAGCTGCGCGTGGCGGCGGCGAAACGCTCGGCGGCGTCGATGAACGGGGCTAACCCGAACCCGCCCGCCGCGGCAGCTCCCGGGCCTGCGGCCGCGCTCGGCGTCGCGAGCGCGGCGAACGCCGGCCACTGACGCCAGAGGTCAGGCTCCATGGCGAGCGGGTGCGCTGCAAAAGGCAACAAAACGTGCGGCAAGTCCGACGGCCGATCGTGGGAGTGAGGCGTAACACATTGTTTTTACATGCCGTTGAAATAGATCATCTATAATCCTATATAAAGTACATCCCTCGCCGGTTGTGCACCGCGAAAGGTTCGCTTAGGATGCTGGCGGGGATGTTGGAAAAATGCAGCAAGAGCGCCTCATACGTAAGTATTCGAATCGCCGGCTCTACGACACCAGCGCCAGCCGTCACGTCACGCTCGACGATCTCAGGCAACTCATCGTCGCCGGTGAACGGATCAAGGTGATCGACGACAAGTCGGGGGATGACCTCACGCGCTCGGTACTGCTGCAAATTATCGCCGAGCAAGAGCAGTTTGGCATGCCGGTTCTGGGCTCTGAGCTACTCGAGATGATCATCCGCTTCTACGGCGGTCCAATGCAAGGGCTGCTCAGCCGCTATCTCGAGCAAGCGTTCACCGCCATGCTACGCCAGCAAGAGGCCGTGCAGTCGGAAATGGCCAAGGCGCTGCAGTCGCCCTTCGGCCCGCTCACCGAGCTCGCGCGCAAGAACATGGAACTGTGGGAACAAATGCAGGCCGCAACCCGCAGCGCCTTCGGCGCACCGGCCGCAGCCGAGACCAAGAGCGCGAACCGCAAATCCGAGACCGATTCCAAGGCCGATGCGAAGGCCGATTCCAAGGCCGATCCTAAGGCCGATCCCAACAAGGGTAAGTGAGATCTCATGGACATTCGAAACAAGACAGTGGTGGTGACTGGGGCAGGACGGGGCATCGGCCGGGCGATCGCCTCCCAGTTTGCCGATCGAGGCGCGGATCTGGCGCTGTTCGATATGAATACCGACGATCTGAAGCAGACCGCCGAGTCGTGCCGCGCGAAGTCGGTGAAGGCTCGGGAATACCGCGTGAACGTAGCGGACGAGGCTGAGGTGAGCGCCGCCATGGCGAGCGTGGCCGCCGACTTCGGCCGCCTCGATGGCCTCGTGAACAACGCCGGCATCGTGCG
>JBEKVP010000092.1:0-7905 GCA_049513935.1 Steroidobacteraceae bacterium | reverse complement strand
CGGCGATCTCGCGCACGAAGCGGCGCAGGATCTCGCCGCCCTTGAGGGTATGGGTCACCTCCGGGTGAAATTGCACGCCGTAGAATCGGCGTGCCTCGTCCGCCATGGCCGCGAGCGGCGCGTTGTCTGTCGCAGCGATCGCCCGGAACCCCGGCGGCAGCGCGACCACGCGGTCGCCGTGACTCATCCAAACATCGAGAACCCGCCGTCCCGCCGGATCCCGATTGTCCTCGAGTCCGTCCAGGAGCCGCGAGGCGCCGGTCGGGCGCACCTGCGCGGCGCCGAATTCGCGGTGAGTCGCGGACTGCACCTCGCCCCCGAGCTGCGCGGCCATGGTCTGCATGCCGTAGCAGATTCCGAGCACCGGCACGCCCATGGCGAATACTTCCCGCGGCGCTTCCGGACCCTTGCTCTCGTATACCGACTCCGGGCCGCCCGAAAGAATGATCGCTTTGGGCTTGAAGCGCTCGATGTCGACCGGATCCGCATCGCACGCGTAGATTTCCGAGTACACGCCGAGCTCGCGGATCCGGCGAGCGATCAGCTGAGTGTATTGCGCTCCGAAGTCGAGGATTAAGATCCGGTCCGCATGGATGTCGGGCATCAACCGATCCGGTAGTTCGGCGCTTCTTTGGTGATCGTCACGTCGTGCACGTGGCTCTCGCGAACCCCGGCGCTGGTGATGCGCACGAAATGCGGCCGCGTGCGCATTTCCTCGACGCTCTTCGAGCCCGTGTAGCCCATGGCGGCCCGCAGCCCGCCCGCCAGCTGCTGCAGAATTGCGACCAGGCTCCCTTTGTACGGCACGCGGCCCTCGATGCCCTCGGGCACCAGCTTCTCGAGCTCGGTGGTCGTGTCCTGGAAGTAGCGGTCGCTGGAGCCGTGCGCCTGAGCCATGGCCCCCAACGATCCCATGCCGCGGTACGCCTTGTAAGAGGCGCCTTGGTAGAGCTCCACCTCGCCCGGCGACTCTTCCGTGCCCGCGAACATGCCGCCGATCATCACGCAGTGCGCGCCCGCCGCTAGCGCTTTGGCAATGTCGCCGGAGTAGCGGATCCCGCCGTCGCCGATGACCGGCACGCCGGTGCCCTCGAGCGCCTTGGAAACGCGCGAAATCGCGCTGATCTGCGGTACGCCGACACCCGCCACGATCCGCGTCGTGCAGATCGAACCGGGTCCGATGCCGACCTTCACCGCATCGGCCCCATACTTCACCAGATCGAGCGCAGCCTCCGCAGTGACAATGTTGCCGCCGATCACCTGCAGATCGGCGTATTGCTTCTTGATCTTGGCAACCGTGTCGAGCACGCCCCGCGAGTGGCCGTGCGAAGTGTCGACCACCACGACGTCGACGCCCGCTTCGCGCAGGGCGGCGACGCGCTCCAACGTGTCGGGTGTCGTGCCCACCGCCGCGCCGACGCGCAGGCTCCCGACCGAGTCCTTGCAGGCGTTCGGAAATTCCGTCGCCTTCTGGAAATCCTTGACCGTGATCATGCCCTTGAGCTCGTGGTCTCCGGCAACCACCAGAACCTTCTCGATGCGGTGCTTGTGCAAGAGCGCGAGTACCTCGTCCTTGGGGGCGTTCTCGCGCACCGTGACCAGCCGCTCCTTCGGCGTCATGACCGAGGACACGGGGGCATCGAGCTTGGTCTCGAAGCGCAGGTCGCGGTGAGTCACGATGCCCACCACCTTGGTGCCGAGCACGACCGGAACGCCGGAGATGTTCTTGGCGCGGGTGAGATCGATGACCTCGCGGATGGTCATGTCCGGCCGCACGCTGATGGGATCGCTGATGACGCCGCTCTCGAACTTCTTTACGCGGTCCACTTCACGCGCCTGACTCTCGATGGACATGTTCTTGTGGATGATGCCGATCCCGCCTTCCTGCGCGATCGTGATCGCGAGACGCGCCTCCGTGACCGTGTCCATGGCCGCGGAAACTACCGGCAAATTGACTCGGATCTTGCGGGTCAGCTGGCTCGAGAGGGAGACATCGCGCGGCAAAACTTCCGAGTATGCCGGTACCAGCAGCACATCATCGAACGTGAGTGCCTCTTCCAGAATGCGCATGGGCGTTCACTTAAGTTCTTGAGAGGCGGCGCATTGTACCTTGGGCGTCCCGCGCGGTAAACCGCTATCATTTCGGCATGCAGGCCACACCAGAGTCCGCCACGCGCGACCTACGCGACGTTTACAGCGTTTCGCGGCTCAACCGCGAAGTACGGGCGCTGCTCGAGCGCGGCTTCGGCATGATCTGGCTCGAGGGCGAGATTTCCAACTTTTCGCGGCCGAGCTCCGGACACTGGTATTTCTCCCTCAAGGATGCGGGCGCTCAGGTGCGCTGCGCCATGTTCCGGCAGCGAAATATGTCCTGCGCCTTCACGGCCCGCGACGGACAGAAAGTGCTGGTGCGTGCGCGCGTCGGGCTGTATGAGCCGCGGGGCGAATTTCAGCTGATCGTCGAGCACATGGAGGATGCGGGCCTCGGCGCATTGAGGCGCCGGTTCGAGGAGCTCTCCGCCGCGCTCGCGGCCGAAGGCTTGTTCGCGCCTGAGCGCAAGCGCCCCCTGCCCGCGCTGCCGAAGCGCATCGGCGTCGTTACTTCGCCGACGGGCGCCGCGTTGCGCGACATCTTGCACGTGCTCGCGCGGCGCTTCCCCGCAGTGCGCGTCCTGATCTATCCGACGGCGGTGCAAGGCGCGCAGGCGGCCTCCGAGATCATTGCGGCGATCCAGCTTGCGGGAAGGCGCGCCGAATGCGACATCCTCATCCTCGCACGCGGCGGCGGCTCCTTGGAGGATTTGTGGGCCTTCAACGATGAACGCTTGGCACGCGTCATCGTAGCGTCGCCCATCCCCGTGATCTCGGGCGTAGGCCATGAGATCGACTTCACCATCGCCGATTTTGCCGCCGACGTGCGCGCCCCCACGCCCTCGGCGGCCGCGGAACTCGCGGTACCCGATGCGCTCGAGTGGCTGAGCGCGATCGCCCGGCTCGGTACGCGGCTCGAGCGCTGCATGCGGCGGCGGCTCGGCGAGCGGCGCGAGCGGCTGCGCTGGCTCGACAGACGCGCGGCGCTGGTGAGCCCGATGGCGCGCTTCGCAGAGCGCGCGCAGCGCCTGGACGAGCTCGACGAGCGCATGAGGCGCGCGTTGCGCCGCCGGCTCGACGGCCACCGTCAGCGCCTGCACTGGCTACGGGGACGGGCGGCGCTCGTGAGTCCGGCGGCTCGCCTGGCGCAGCACGCGCTCGAGCTCGAGAACTGCCGGCAGCGGATCCTGCGGGCGCTGCGCCACGCCCTCGGCACGCGGCGCACGCGCTTCACTGCCGATGAGCGCCGACTTTGGCAGGCAAGCCCGCTCGCGCGGGTGCGCGGCGCCGCCGCGGACCACGCCGCGTTGCTCGCTCGATTGCGCAGCGCCGGCCTCGAGTCGGTGCGCCGCGGGCGCGAGCGGCTGCAGCTGCTCGAGCGGACGTTGCAGGCCGTGAGCCCGCTCGCGACCCTCGAGCGCGGCTATGCCATCGTCCAGAACGAGCGCGGTGAGATTCTACGCGACGCGGCAGACGCCCCCGCCGGCACGATCATCGAGGCCCGGCTCGCCAAGGGCCGGATTCGGGCCAAGGTGCAGGGCTCATGAACGCGCGGTACCGCGCGTGGGCCCACCCGTGGTTCCCGGCGCTCGCCCTCGCGGCGATCGCATCGCGCGCCGCGTTGGGAATCGAGCTGCCGCAGGAAAGCCCGGTCCCCGGCGGCGTGAAGCTCATCCGCCTGGACTCCCCCGGCGACGTTCCGCCCTACGTCGATGCCGACGGGCACCGCGCGCTGGTCGTGCAGGATGGCCGCACCTGGATCGCGGTGATCGGCATCCCGCTCGCGGCGTCGCTCGGGCCGCGGCAGGTGACGGTGCGCGATGCCGGTGGCAGGCGCGAGATCGAATTCACCGTGGGTGAAAAGCGCTACGCGAGTCAATCGCTGAAAGTCGCGCCCCGCCAGGTCGATCTATCGCCCGCCGATCTGGAGCGCGCGAACCGAGAGCACGAGTCGCTCGACCGAGCGCTCACCCACTGGAGCGAGCCACCGCCCGCGACGCTGCGCTGGCCGGCGCCGGTCCCCGGCGTGCGCTCGAGCTCCTTCGGCATGCGTCGCATCTTCAATGGCCAATCGCGCAGCCCGCACAGCGGTATGGACATCGCCGCCGCGACCGGCACTCCCGTGCTCGCGCCGGCGGACGGAACAGTGCTCGACACCGGCGATTATTTCTTCACGGGCAATACCGTGCTTCTCGATCACGGTCGGGGCTTGATCAGCATGTACTGCCACCTGAGCGCCATCGACGTGCACCCCGGCGAACGCATCGCCGCCGGCGCACGCATCGGCGCGGTGGGAATGACCGGTCGCGCAACGGGCCCCCACCTGCACTGGGCGCTCAGTCTGAATCGCGCGTGGGTCGATCCGGAGCTCTTCGTCCGCTAGCTCGCCCCCAGCATCTTGTCGACCGCCGGCGGCTCGAGGGCCGGCGCGCCAATCGCCGCTTGACGCAGCCGCGCGCTATGCTCCTGCACGGCCGTGCCCGAGGGCTGCATCTCGACCTGGCCCTGGAAGAACGCGCCTTCGGTGATGCCGACTCGCGGCGCGAACACGTTGCCCTTGACCTTGGCGGTCGCGCGAATGCTCACCGACTCGGTCGCATACAGGTCGCCTTCGACCTTGCCATCGACGATGATGACGCGTGCGCGGATGTCGCCCTTCATGGTGCCGTCGGTACCGACGGTGAGACTCTGCGTGTGGGTGATCGAGCCCTCGACGCTGCCCTGGATGATGAGATCCTCTTGCGCGGAGAGCTCACCGCGAAATCGCAGCGTGGGTCCGAGCACGGACGCTCGCGGCGCCTCGGCGCGGACTTCCGGTACGCGCGCTTCCGGCGCGCGCGGCTCGTGTGCGCGATGCTCGGGCGGACGCGCGCCCGGCGTGCGCGGATCGATGCGCGGCTCGACCCGCGGTTCACGGGGCTCGGGCCGCATCGGCGCGGGTTCTTGTGCGGTCGGACGGCCGCCGGGGGTCGGGTTGATCATTTCGCTGTCTCCATCGTCGGATTTTTTGAACCAGGCCATCGCTATGCCGCGCTTCCGGAAGTCTTGACCGGGCGCGCTGCGGCAGCGTCGTTCCTGCCGTGAGTCTGGCCTTGCTTGCCGCCCATATCGATGCTACCGCTGAAATTGGCGCCCTCGCTGATGCTGACCGAGGGCGCATAAATGTTCCCGGACACCTTCGCGGTGTCTCTCACGGAAACCGATTTGTCCGCCTGCAAATCGCCGTCGACGGTACCTTCGACGATGATGAGCTGCGCGCGGATGTTCGCCTTGACGGTGCCCTGGGGCCCGACCGTGAGCCGCTGCGTGTGCGTGATGGATCCCTCCACGCGGCCCTGTATGAGGAGATCCTCTTCGGCGCTCAGATCTCCCTTGAAGTAGAGCGTCGGGCCGAGGATCGAGGCGCGGTCAGCCGCGCTGTTGTAGGGATTGCTCATGCAGTAGCTCCAGTGGCGAGAACTCAAGGGCGAGTGCGCGGCAGACTACCTGGCATAATCGTCGATCAAGTGCGACGTCCGTCACGAAACCAAGGGAATGGCGAAGCGCGGCGCGCCTGGGTGTCGCCGTTTGCGGACGCTCTGGCAGCGGACGTCGCGCCGCCGTCACGTTCGGCCGCGTCAGGGCGCCGGAGCGGTAGGGGCAGTGCCGGCGTTGTCCGGGCGAACCTCAGCCGCCGGCGGGGCCGCCTTGTCAGGTTTCGAGCGCTTGGCCGGCGGGTCAGTCTTCACGAGCGAGGTCAACGGGCAGGTCTGATGGCGCAGCTTGAGTGCGCTGAACTTGTCGAAGCTGCCGTCCGGGTTCGACTTGAATCCGATGTGCTGCGCGAAGGGCAGATTGATGCACGGCGTCATGAGCGACGCCTTGTACCATTGGCGGCCGCTGCCCTGAATGAGGACCGTGCGATCGTCCACCACGCGCCAATCATAAATGCCGCCGTGATTCGCGAATGGGATCCTTGCTTGCGCCGGGGCAGCATTCGCGTCCGCCGGCGCGCTCGGCGCCCCGCCCTGCGGCGCATCGGCGGCGCTCGCGGCGAGCTGAAACAAGGTGCAAACGAGCAGGATTGAGACGGCTCTGGTAATCGCAATCGTCATAAAAACCTCCCTCCCCGCGCGACAGTCCGGCGCGCGATGAGTTTGCTGCCGCGGCGCTCAGACGGCCGCATTGTCAACCGCTTTCTTGGCCCGCTGCTCGGCGAGATAGTCGCTCAGATTGTGTGCGAGCGAGACGAAGTCCGACGGGATCATGATCACGGTGGTGCTGTTGTTCTCCGCGCCGACCTCGGAAATCATCTGCATGCGCCGCAGCTCCAGCGCGGCCGGATTCGCGGTGATCTGGGCGCCTGCGGAGGAAAGCTTCACCGAGGCCTCGAGCTCGGCCTCGGCCTTGATGATGCGCGCCCGCTTTTCGCGGATCGCCTCCGCCTGCATCGCCATCACCTGCTGCATCGCCACCGGAAGCTCAACGTGCTTCATCTCGAATCGCTGCACCTCGAGGCCCCATTCGGCGGTGGAATTGGCGATGGCCTCGCGCAGCAGCGCGTTGATCTTATTGCGCTCCTGCAGCACCTCGTCGAGATCGTGCTGGCCGATGATGTTGCGCAGTCCCGTGAGCGCGAGCTGATAGACGGCCGACGGCGCATCGGCAACGGCGATGACCGAGCGGGCAGCATCCACGATCCGATACCAGAGAACGGCGTTCACCTTGACCGTCACGCTGTCGCGCGTGATGGTTTCCTGCTGCTCCGCGGAGACCGTGCGCGTTCGGATATCGGCTCGCACCGCCCGCTCGAAGTTGAGCGGGATGATCCAATACAGGCCGGGGCCGCGCAGTCCGCGGTAGCGGCCGAGGCGAAAGATCACGCCGCGCTCGTACTCCTGGGCGATTCTGAACCCTGAGAGCGCGATGACGATCAGCGCCGCGATGAGGAACTCGTACGGAGGAAACATGCGCTACCTCGTCGCCACGGCCACGGCGGCGGCGGCCATGAGCGTACCCGAACCGCGATTGACCATGCGGATCGCCCGCGGGCTCTTGAGCCACACGCGCGCCCGAGCGGCGAGGAGCACGTAGCCGCCGAGCGTCGCGGGCAAGATCAGCGCGATGGCTCCAGCGATCTCGAGGTGGCCGAAGGCGCTCAGGTTGCCGAGCGACACGACGGTGGGCAGCAAGGCGAGAAAGAACAGCATGGGCTTCGGATTGCTCAAGGTAAGCGTCAAGCCCCCGAGAAAGAGCGCATGCGGCGGGCGTGCGGGCAGCCGACCGTCCGCGTCCGCAAACGGCCGAGCGGGCGCCGACCACAGCTTATATGCGAGATACAGGAGATACAGCGCGCCCAGGTACTTGACGACCATGAACGCCGCGTGCGCGGTCTGCGCGAGGGCGCTCAATCCGAAGGCCGCAGCAAAGAACCAGATGAGATCGCCCACCAGAAACCCGGCAATGAACGCCGGCGCACCGGCCGCGCCGCGCGCCAAACCCTGGGCGATGACGGCGGCTACACCCGGTCCCGGTGTTGCCACCGCCAAGAAATACACGACGCCAAAGGTCGCAAGCCCATACCACGACATACCCACCTCCCACGGGAGACAAGGGTAGTCTACTCGATGCTCTCTCCATGCAGCGAGATGTCGAGACCCTCGCGCTCTTGCTCTTCCGTCACGCGCAAGCCGATGGTCTTGTCGAGCACCACGAGAATGGCGTAGCTCACCACAAAGCCGTACACCACGGTCGTGAGCACGCCCTTGGTCTGGATCCAGAGCTGCGCCGGAACCGTCTTGTCGACACCGCTGATCTCGCTCGAGAACAGCACAC
>JBEKVP010000091.1:0-7931 GCA_049513935.1 Steroidobacteraceae bacterium | reverse complement strand
GAACCCGAGGTGATGGATACGCGCGATGTCGGGCAGCGTGTCCTGTTGCTCGGCTTGCGTCTGTCCGGGCTCGCCGATCGAATCCTGATCGGGCGCGAGCGGGAAAATCTCCGCCTGCGCGGCGGTGACGGCCATCAACCCCGCAAACCAGATCGTGCACCGCATGTGCCAGGCCGTACCGCCTCAATAACGGATGAGCGCCGATCCCCAGGTGAACCCGCCGCCGAATGCCTCCAGAAGGAGGAGCTGGCCGCGGCGCACGCGACCATCCCGGATTCCCGTATCGAGCGCGAGAGGCACCGAGGCCGCGGAGGTGTTGCCCTGATCGCCGATGGTCACGATGACTCGATCCATCGGCAGTTCCAAGCGCCGCGCGATCGCCTCGATGATGCGCAGGTTGGCCTGATGCGGGATCAGCCAGTCGAGCTCCGCCTTGGGGATGTTGTGAGCATTGAGCGTCTCGGTGACCAATTGACCGAGCGTATTGACCGCGACTTTGTAGACCTCGTTGCCCTTCATTTGCACGCCGGCCTTACCCGCGCGGACCAGGTGAAACCCCTTCGACACGCCGTCCGGGTACATCAAGAGGTCCTTGTAGCGTCCGTCCGAGTGCAATCGCGTGCTGATGATTCCCGGCTGCTCGGCCGGCTTCAGGATGACGGCGCCCGCACCGTCGGCGAACAGCACGCAAGTCCCGCGATCCTTCCAATCGACGATACGGGTCAGCGTCTCGGCGCCGACGACGAGCGCGCATTTCGACTCGCCCACGCGCACGAACTTGTCCGCAACCGAGAGCGCGTACATGAACCCGGTGCAGGCGGCCTCCAGGCTGAAGGCCGGACAGGAGTTGGTAATGCCCAGCCGTTGCTGCAAGAGCGTGCCGACGTTCGGGAACACGAGATCCGGCGTGGTCGTCCCCACGCAGATGAGATCGATGTCCGCGGCGCTCACCTCGGCCGCTTCCATCGCGCGCCGCGAGGCATGCTCGGCCAGATCGGTCGTGGTCTCGCTCTCGGAGGCGACGTGGCGGCGCTCGATGCCAGTGCGGCTGCGGATCCACTCGTCGCTGGTGTCCACCAGCCGCTCGAGATCGGCGTTGGTCAGAATTTTTTCCGGCAGAAAGCTGCCGGTGCCGGCGATGCGTGAGTACATTGCGATCCTTAATGTTCTTTGGGTGCACCCAGCCGTTGCGCGATCCGTGCGGGCACGCCGTTTCGAGCCTCGAGCACCGCCACCTCGATGGCGCGCTGGAATCCGAACAGGTCCGCGCCGCCATGGCTCTTGATCACGATGCCGTCGAGGCCGACCATCGTCGCGCCATTGTATCTTCTCGCGTCGAGGCGAGTGCGCAAAGCATCGAGGCTCGGCCGCGCGGCGAGCGCGCCGAGCTTGCGCAGGGGATTGCGCGTGAACTCTTCGCGCAGCGCGTCGGTGATCAATCGCGCCACGCCCTCCATGGTCTTCAGTGCGACGTTGCCGGTGAAGCCGTCGGTCACCACCACGTCCACCTGGTCGGAGAAGATGTCGTGTCCTTCCACGAATCCGACATAGTTGATGCCGCTCGCGCCGATCAAGTTGTGCGCGCTCCTGACGATTTCGTTTCCCTTGATCTCCTCTTCACCGATATTGAGCAAGCCGACGCGCGGCTTCTCGTGTGCACCTTGCAGATCGGTGGCGAGCTCCGAGCCCATGACCGCGAACTGGCACAGCTGCTCCGGCGTGCACGTGGCGTTCGCGCCGAGATCGAGCATGTAGGTGTGGCCGCCGCGCGAGGGAATCAGCGAGACGATCGCGGGCCGATCGACGCCCGGCAGCATCTTGAGCACGAAGTGCGCCATGGCCATGAGCGCACCGGTGTTTCCCGCGCTCACGCAAGCGTCGGCCTCGTGGGTTTTCACGAGATCGAGCGCGCGCCGCATGGAGGAATCCTTCTTGCGCCGCAGGGCCTCACGCGGGTGGTCGGTCATCTCCACCACCTGCGTGGCGAACAGGCACTCCACGTTCGGGGGCCGCGCGTTCGCGCGCTCGAGGTCGGCCTGCTTGCCGACCAGGGTAAACCGAACGTCCGGGAATTCGCGAGCCGCGGCGAGGCCCGCCGGAACGCAAACCGACGGCCCGCAGTCGCCGCTCATGGCGTCGATGGCAATATGGAGCAGCGCCGGCACGGGTGATGCGTACCTCTGAGGACGAGCGGCACATGAGCCGCCGTCCGGCGGCTAGCGCCTATTCTTCCGTGGCTTCCGCGTCCGCCTTGGTCTTGAGCACCTTTCGGCCGCGATAGAAACCGTCACGCGAAATGCGATGCCGAGAATGAGTCTCGCCGCTCTTTGCGTCGATCGACACCGCGGGCGTCGCGAGCGCGGAATGCGAGCGGTGCATGCCGCGCTTCGACGGTGTCTTTCTGCTTTTTTGAACTGCCATGGTACTTTAGTCCTGTCACGTTTTCTTCAACAAATCCTTGAGCGCGCTGAACGGCCTGCGCATCCCAATCGATTCCTCGGAGCGTTCGGCCTCGGCGGCGAGGCCCGGCGCGCGGCCGCAGCTCTGCGGCGTGCTGCAGGCCGGCGCCAGCGGCAGCGCCAACAATAGCTCCTCCTCGGCCAAATCCCTGAGCGACACCAATCCGCCGTCCGCACGGAACAGTTCCCGCCCCGAATCCGACGCGCTCGACTCATCATCGCGCGCAAACTCCACGTCGCTGCCGCCGCTCACGGAAAACGCGAAACCCTGCATGCAGCGCTGACATATCAGCTGCGGCTCCGCCCACACCGCGACCCGGGCCCCCGCGCCCCCCGAGGGCGTCTTCGAAAATGCGAAGCTCGCGCGGGCGACTCCGCGTGGTTCCGCCAGAACGTCCGCAAGCCGGGGCAACGAGCCCAGCTCGTAGACACGCTCCAGCACCGCCGCGTCTTCGGCCAATCGCGTAGAGTCAACGAGGTCCGGCGAGCCGGTTGCCATGGGGCGCGTATAATAGGGCCCGTTACCCCCTCTGTCAAAGATGCACACGGTGCAAGTCGTTGTTTTTGAAGTCTCCGCCTGAACTCATTCTAGCGTCGACGTCGAGCTATCGACGCGCGCTTCTGGCCCGCGTCTACGGTGCCTTCCAGTGCATCGCTCCGCTCGTGGAAGAGCAGCGCCACGAATATGAGACCGGACTCGCGCTCGTCACCCGATTGGCGCTCGCCAAGGCGCGGTCCGTTGCCGAGCAGCATCCGGAGGCGTGGGTCATCGGCTCCGACCAGGCGGCGGTCTTGATGGATGCCGCGCAACAACAAGTCATTCTCGGCAAGCCCGGGAACGAGGCCCGCTGCATCGAGCAGCTGCGCCGCTGCTCGGGCACCACGGTCGCTTACCTCACGGGCGTGGCGGTCGTGTGCGCGCGCGACACCACCGCTTTCGAATTCGTCGACACGACGCGAGTCACCTTCCGCCCGCTCGACGATGCCACCATCGAGCGTTACGTCCTGCGCGAATCTCCGATCGATTGCGCCGGCGGGTTCAAGAGCGAGGCCTTGGGAATTGCGCTTTGCGCGTCGATCGACAGCGACGATCCGACGGCCCTCATCGGACTGCCGTTGATTCGGCTGTGCGATATTCTGCGCCGGGTGGGATTCGAGATCCCTTGAGGATCTCAAGGCCGGATTAGCCGCGGCGCGTCTTGCGCTTCTTCACCCCGATCGTGTCGATCACGGCGGCGAGATCTGCCGGAAGCGGCGCGCTCACGTGGAACGGCACGCCGGTACCGGGCCAGTCGAATGCGATCGATTGCGCGTGCAGGAAGATGCGCTTGAGTCCCTGGCGCTTGAGCTCGGCGTTGCGCTCGCGATCGCCGTATTTGTCATCGCCCAAGAGCGGATGGCCCGCGAATGCCGCGTGAACTCGGATCTGATGCGTGCGGCCGGTCGGAATATCGATTTCCATGAGCGTCGCGAGGCTACCGAAGAACTGGACCGGCTTGAACACGCTCACGGAGTCCTTGCCGGCCGCGGCGACCCGTACGTGCCGCTCGCCGTGCCGCCGGTCGTCGGTCGCGAGCGGCGCATCGATGCGCTTGGTGCCGAGCTGCCAACTCCCGGACACGAGCCCCAAGTAGGTCTTGTGCATACCGGACTCGCGGATGAGGGCGTGGAGCGAGATGAGCGTCGCACGATCGCGCGCCACCGCGAGGCAGCCGCTGGTGTCGCGGTCGAGACGGTGAACGAGCTCGAGCGTCTCGCGTGGGCGCGAGGCGCGCAGCGCCTCGATCACGCCGTGGCTCATCCCGCTGCCGCCGTGGACGGCAACCCCGGAGGGCTTGTCGATCACCAGGAGGTGCTTGTCTTGATAGATGACAGCGCGCTCGACCAGCTCTTGAAGGCTGCTCGAGGGGCGGCCCGGCTCGCTCGAGCGGTCGATCCGGACGGGCGGCAGCCTGACCTCATCGCCGGCGGCCACGCGATACTCCGCGTCCACCCGCTTGCGATTGACGCGCACCTCGCCTTTGCGCAGCAGCCGATAGACCCGGCTGCGCGGCACAGTCTTGAAGTGCCGCATCAGCAAGTTGTCGATGCGCTGACCGGCTTCCTGCTCGGTAATGGTGCGCATCTCGATCGCGCTCTTTGCACCGCGCGGCTTTGCGGCACGCTCCGATCGATCGACGATTTCCTCTTCCATGCTCGGTATTTTAGAGATTCTTCTAAGATATTGATTACATTGACCCCTGAGGGCCTACTGTGCTAATATTTCAAGACCGTGTCGCGCGCTCTACCCTTTTTTGAAGGGATGGCGAATGACTTGAACACCTACTTCGGTAGGACAAGTTGACACCGGTTTCGGCGACGTCCCCACCGAGGGGGCGGCGCATATTAGTTGGTTCTGGATGTCCAGACCATCGCTCGGCCGATGAGAGTCGCGAGATCCTTTATAGAGGCTCCGGCGACTTACAGGCGGTAACCGAGAACAAGGCCCCGGGCTTGCTGTACACATACTGGCAGAATTGGGTCGAACTGATGCCGTGCGCGTGGCTTGCGCTCGGCGCGTCCCTGTTCCTAGTCGCGATCGTTCGTATCGCGGCCCCGGCTTCTATTCTCGGGCTTCCCTCGGCCTCTACCATTTTAGTTGGGGCAAATGAAAAGAATGCTCGTCAACGCAGTTCAAGAAGAAGAACTGCGAGTCGCACTCGTCGACGGTCAGAAGCTTTACGACTTATCGATTGAGATCCCGTCTCGGGAACAAAAAAAATCCAATATCTATAAAGGCCGCATCACCCGCGTCGAGCCGAGTCTCGAGGCGGCGTTCGTCGAATATGGCGCGCAGCGCCACGGCTTCTTACCGCTGAAGGAAGTCTCCAAGGAGTACTTCCGGACCCAGCCCGCCTCGGGCAGCCGGCTCAATATCAAGGACCTGCTGCAGGAAGGCCAAGAGCTGATCGTGCAGGTGGAGAAAGAGGAGCGCGGCAACAAGGGCGCGGCGCTCACCACCTTCATCAGCCTCGCCGGGCGCTTTCTCGTATTGATGCCGAACAACCCACGCGCGGGCGGGGTGTCGCGCCGCATCGAAGGCGAGGACCGCGATCAGATGCGCGAGGCGATGAGCGGGCTTTCGATTCCGGACGGCATGGGCGCCATCGTGCGCACCGCCGGAGTCGGACGCTCGACCGAAGAGCTGCAGTGGGATCTCAACAATTTGAAAGCGGCCTGGGATGCAATCGTCCAGGCAAACGACGGCCGACCGGCACCCTTCCTCATCTTCCAGGAGAGCGACGCGGCCACACGCGGCTTGCGCGATTATTTCTCGGACGATGTCGGCGAGTGCTTGATCGATGATCCGGAGGCCTTCCGCAAGGCGCAGGAGTACATGCAGCGGTTCATGCCGCCGGATGCCCAGCGCAAATTGAAGCTCTACCAGGACCCGGTGCCGCTGTTTACGCGCTACCAGATCGAAAGCCAGATCGAGTCCGCGTACTCGCACAAAGTCATCCTGCCGTCGGGCGGGAGTCTGGTCATCGATCACACCGAAGCGCTGGTCTCGATCGACATCAACTCCGCGCGCAGCACGCGCGGCGGCGACATCGAGGCGACCGCCCGCAACACCAATCTCGAAGCCGCGGAGGAAATCGCACGCCAGCTGCGCCTGCGCGACATCGGCGGGCTGATCGTGATCGATTTCATCGACATGGAGTCGACGGCCAACCAGCGCGCGGTCGAGGACATGCTGCGCGATGCGGTCAAGATGGACCGCGCCCGAATCCAGCTCGGGCGGCTGTCGCGGTTCGGCCTGCTGGAGCTCTCGCGCCAGCGACTGCGTCCCGCGCTCTCCGAGACCACGCACATTCACTGCCCACGCTGCAGCGGCATGGGTACGATCCGCAGCGTCGAGTCGATGTCGCTCGCGCTCTTGCGCCTCATCGGCGAGGAAGCCCGCAAGGAGCGCACCGGCCGGGTCATCGCGCAAGTGCCGGTGGACGTCGCCACGTATCTCATGAACGAGAAGCGCGAATGGCTGAGCCAGATCGAAGCGCGCGACAAAGTGTCGCTCGTCATCGTGCCGAACCCTCATTTGCAGACGCCGGCGTATAACCTCAAGCGCGTCCGCGATGACGAAAAGGAGCTGCCGGAGAACAACACCGTCAGCTACCAGATCGCTGAACAACCGACCATCGACGATACCAACATCGGGAATCGCGACAAGAAGCCGCAGACCGAGGCGCCCCTGGTGCCGAGCATCCTGCCGACCGCCGCATCGCCCCTTCCGCCGGCGCCCGCAGCGGAGCCTCCGCCCGCCGCCGCCCCGGTGGCCGCGGCTCCCCAAGCCGGTGTGTTCGTGCGGCTTTGGCGCTGGCTGTTCGGCTCGGGCCAGGAGAGTGCTTCCGGTGCTGCGCAGTCAGCCCCCCACGCACACCGGGATCGACCTGCGCACCGCGAAGTCCGTCACGATCGGTATCGCGGCGGCGAGCGCGACCGGAGCCGCGATCGCGATCGAAGCCGCGATCGGGACCGCGATCCACGACGCGAGGGCAGCCGTGACGCGCGGCGCGACGGCCGGCCGAGATCGGCTGCCGAGGCGGGACCGCGGCGCGAGGGCCTGCGTGCCGATCAGGCACCGCGCACCGAGGCACCACGCCCCGAGGGCGCGCGTGTCGAGAACGGTGCGCGCAGCGAGCAAGCGACGCGTCCCGAGGCGCAAGGCCGCAACGGCGAGCCGGCGCGCGGCGATCGAGAGGCAGGATTTGAGCGCGGCGAGCGCCCCGGCAGCGATCGGGGCGAGCGCGCCGGCGGTGATCGAGGCGATCGGGCTGATCGGGGCGAGCGCGGCGGACGCGGCCGCCGGCGCCGCGGTCGCGGCCGGCGCGATGGCGGTGAAGCCGCCGGCAACGGGCAGACCCCGGCAGCGGGAGGCCCGGCCATGAGCGGCGGCGGCGGCGACGATGCCCCGGTCAATGGTGGGCGGGGCGAGGCGGCAACTGCCCCGGCACCCACCTCTGCGGCCCCGCCGCCTGCGGCGCAGCCCCATGCGGCCCAGTCTGTCGCCGATTCTCCCCCGGAACGGACTTCGGCGGCTCCTGATTCGCCGCCGCGGCCCGTGACGCAGGAGAAGTACGTGGTGTGGTCTTCGGGACCCTCGGACACCGTGCGGGGCCCGGAAGATCGCTAGCCGACCCGGCGCCGCTATTCGGGGCGCCGGCGCAGGCGCGCGTTGAGGGCGATGGCGACGAGGAGCACGGCTGCCGCGAGCCCGCGGAGCACGGCGATCGCCGCACTGCTGTACGGCACCACCACGCCCGCGATCAGCGCGTGGTGCCGAAACACGAAGAACAGGCTGCTCAATCCGGCCGCGATGAGCGCGAAAACACCGATCCAGATCGCGCGTTCGGCCCGCTTAAGACGGCGCGGCGGCCCCGGGCGATCCTCGGGCATCCCGGGGCGCAGGCTATAGAGCAAGATCGCGATCAC
>JBEKVP010000090.1:0-7945 GCA_049513935.1 Steroidobacteraceae bacterium | reverse complement strand
CACCGACTCAGAGGGACCGCTCTCCAGCAGCCGGCCCAAGTAGAGCACGGCGATGCGATCGGACACGTAGTGCACCACGTTGAGATCGTGCGAGATGAAGACATAACTCACGTGCTGTTCGTGCTGCAGATCGACCAGCAGATTCAAGATCGCCGACTGCACCGACACGTCGAGTGCCGACGTCGGCTCGTCGCACACCACCACCCCCGGGGCCCCGGCGAAGGCTCGGGCGATCCCGACGCGCTGCTTCAGTCCGCCGGAGAGCTGCCGCGGCTTCTCGTCCAGATGCCGCGGCGTCAAGAGCACCGAGGCTGCCAGCTCCCTGAGCCGCGCTTCTCTCGCCCGCCCGAACAATCCCGCGAGCCGCAGCGACCGACCGATCAGCCGGCGCACAGTCTGCGACCGATTGAGCGCCGCGCCAGGATTCTGAAACACGATCTGCAGTGCCTTGAGCTGCGCCGGTGTCCGATCGCGCGCGCGCGCCGGCAGAGCCTCGCCCGCGAACTCGATCTCGCTGCCGCCGTCCGGTACGGACAAGCCGAGCAACAGCTTCGCGAACGAGCTCTTGCCGCTACCGGATTCGCCCACGAGGCCCAGGGTCTCCCCGGCGTCGAGATCGATCGTAACTTGATGCACCGCCTGGAACGATTTCCCCGAGACCTGGTAGGTCTTGGAGAGATTGCGTGTGCGCAGCAGCGGGCGCACCGGCGTTCCGGGCGGCGCGGGCGTTCCGGGCGGCGCGGGCGTTCCGGGCGGCGCGGACGTTCCGGGCGGCGCGGACGTTCCGGGCGGGGTTGCATCACCGCTGCGCGCCACGGGCACGCGCTCGGGCGGCTGCAGCTCCGGCGTTCCGCTCTGATGAGGCAAGTCCTCCGCGCGCTCCGGATAAAAGCATCGCGAGAGGCGGCCGCCCAGATCCAGAAGCGGCGGCGCTTCGCGGCCGCACCGCTCGGTCGCGTTGCCGCAGCGATCTTCGAACACGCAACGGCCGACGACCGACCCCGGAGCCGGCAGGAAGCCCGGAATGGTCGAAAGGCGGCCCTGATTCTTGCGGCGTCCGAACGCCGGAACACATCGCATCAGTCCGACCGTATAGGGGTGGCGCGGGTCGCGGAACACGCTCGCCGCCGTCCCTTCTTCCACCAGCTCTCCGGCGTAGAGCACGCCCACGCGGTCGCACATGTGGGCGACCACCGGGAGATTGTGGCTGATGAACAAGATTGAATTGTTGAATTCCGCGTGCAGCCGACCGATGAGTTCCAGCACCTCGGCCTCCACGGTAGCGTCGAGCCCGGTGGTCGGCTCGTCGAGAATCAGAAGGGCGGGATTGGTCGACAACGCCATCGCGATGATGACCCGCTGCTGCATGCCGCCCGACAGCTCATGGGGATAGCTCTTGAGCACGCGCTCAGGGCCGGCGATCTGCACGCGCGACAACATCTGCGCGGCGCGCTCGAGGGCGGCACCGGCGCCGAGCCCTTCGGCCGCCTCGAAGACCTCCGCCATCTGCCGCCCGATTCGCAGCGACGGATTGAGCGCGCGCCCCGGATCCTGGTAGACCATCGACACGCTCTGGGTCCGCAACCGGCGCAGCTCCCCCGGCGAAAGCGCCATCAGGTCGCGGCCGTCGACCAGAATGCGCCCCCCGCTCACTCGGCCGTTGCGGGCAAGGTATCGGATCGCGGCGAATGCCGCGGTCGACTTGCCGCAACCCGATTCACCCACGAGACCGTAGGACTCGCCGCGGCGGATCGTGAGGCAGAGGTCGGAGAGCACCCGGCGCTCGCCCCGCCCGACGCGGTAGACGACGTCGAGGTGCTCGATGCGAAGCGCGTCGGGACGCTCGAGGCTCACGGCGGGCGGAGCGCTCATGTCTCGAACACGCTCGACAAACCGTCCGTGACCAGATTGACACCGATCACGAGCGAGACGGTGGCGCCCGCGTCGAACAGCACCGTCCACCAGTAGCTGCCGATCAGGCTGTAATTCTCGGCAATGGCGATGCCCCAGTCCGCTGAGGGCGGCTGAATGCCGAAGCCGATGAAGCTCAAGGAGGCGACGAAGAAGATCGCATAGCCGAGCCGCACGGTCATCTCCACGACGGCGATCGGCAGCACGTTCGGCAGGATCTCGATGAACATGATGGCGAGCGCGCCGTCGCCGCGCAATTGCGCCGCCGCCACGTAGTCGAGATCGCTCTCGACGAGCACCGCCGAGCGCACCGTACGGGCGATCAGCGGCGTGAACACGAAGCCGATCACCAGCACCACCGTGGTATTCGACGTGCCGACCGCGGCGAGCGCCATCAGCGCGACGATGACGAGGGGCAGCGCCTGGAGCGCCTCGATCACGCGGCTCACGATGTCATCGAGCGCTCCTCGGAGGTAGCCGATGACCAGCCCGAGGCAGGTACCGAGCACGGTGCCGAGCAAGGTCGCGAGCGGCGCCACGATCAAGATATCGCGGGCGCCGACGATCACCCGGGAGAGAACATCGCGGCCCAGCTGATCAGTGCCGAACCAATGCACGGCTGAGGGCGGCGCGAGCGTTGCGAGCAGGTTGTCGGCGTACGGGTCCTGCGGCGCGATGCGCGCGCCGAGGAGCGCGCAGACGATCCAAAACGTCAGGATGGCGAGGCCTGCGATGAGGGTGGAGGAGCGCAACGCGGCATTCAAGCGCTCGCGGGCGAGACTCACGGGGGCGACGCCGCCGCTCATGCGCCAGCCGCCCGCAGGCGCGGATTGAGGGCCGCGCTCAACAGATCCGCGAACACCGAAGCGAGCGCATAGACGGCTCCCACCGTGAGCACACCCGCCTCGAGCATCGGGAAATCCTTGGCACGCGCGGCCGCATAGATGAGCGCGCCGATGCCGCGATAGTGGAACAGCGTCTCGATCACGACCAGCCCTCCGGCGAGGTAGCCCAGGAGGCTCGCGACCACCGTGATCGTCGGCAGAAGGGCGTTGCGCAGCACGTGCCGGCGCATCACCTGCCCCGTCGACAGCCCTTTGAGAATCGCAGTCCGCGTGTAATCCGCATCGAGCGCTTCGATGGTTCCGACGCGCGCCACGCGCGCGACGTAGCCGAAGAACACCAGTACCAGCGGCAACGACGGCAAGATCAAGTAGCGCAGCTGCGTGAGCGGGCCCGCCCCTTCGGGCCAATCCGCGGACATCGGCAGCCAGCGCAGCCAGACACCGAAGATCAAGATGAGCACGATCGAGGAGATGAACTCCGGGACCACGCCGAGCGATTGTCCGAGCAGCACCAGTCCGCGATCGCCGAGGCGCCCGACATGCATCGCCGCCCATACGCCTCCCGCGATGCCGAGCGGCACCACGAGCACGAAAGCAAGCCCCGCGAGCTTGAGCGAGTTGATCAGCGCCTCACCGACGAACGGCGCCACCGGCGCCCGGAACGTGAACGAGGTGCCCATGTCGCCCACCAGGAAGTGGCTGATCCAGTCCCAGTACTGCACCACCAGCGGCCGGTCCACGCCCACTTGATGGTTGAACACGGCCACCGCGCGCGCGTCCGCGAGAGGCCCCAAGACCGCACGGCCCACGTCGCCCGGCAGCAGCTGTCCTCCCAAGAACACCACGATCGACAGGATCGCGAGCGTCGCGAGCGAGAGCAGCGCGCGCTTCGTCAGAAATCTCAAGATCGCGGATTGGGCACGGATCATGCGATGCGGATGTCGAAGCAGCGATGAATGTGCGGATTGCGCTCGAAGTCCGTAGGGATAGTGCGCGCACTGATGTCCTCCACGGTCAGATCGCGCAGTGCCTCGGTGTCGAGCTTGAAACGTGTGTAGTTGGTCGAGAAGACCAGGCGCCCGCCCGGGCGCAAGAGCTTCAGCGAGCGGCGGATGAGCCCCACGTGATCGCGCTGCACGTCGAGCACGCCCTCCATGCGCTTGGAATTGGAGAACGTCGGCGGATCGACGAAGATGAGATCGAAGCGCGCTCCCGCGGACTCCTGGCGCACCAGCCACTCGAGGCAATCGGCCCGCTCGAGCTCATGCCGGGGGCCGCGCAAACCGTTGAGCTCGAGATTGTCTCGCGCCCAGTCGAGATAAGTGTTCGACATGTCGACGCTCACGCTGGTGCGCGCGCCGCCCGCGGCCGCATAGACCGTCGCGCTTCCCGTGTAGCAAAAAAGATTGAGAAAATCCGTATCCTTGGCCCAGCCGCGCAGCAGGTGGCGGATGATACGGTGATCGAGAAACAGTCCCGTGTCCAGGTAGTCGCGCAAGTTGACCCAGAACTTGAGGCCCCCTTCCTCGACGACTCGCCGCGTTGCGCCGAGCGAGCGCTTCTCGTATTGAACGCTGCCTTTCTGCGGCCGGCGCACCCGTGAGTGCACCTGCGCGAGCGGCACCCCGAGCACTTCGGGCACGGCGGCGAGCACCTCGCGGCGGCGCTCCCGCGCGCTCTCCTGATCCACCGATTTCGGCGGGGCGTATTCCTGCAGGTACACGTCGCGAGGCTCGCGCCCGTACAGATCGATGGCAAACGCGTATTCCGGCATGTCGGCGTCGTACAGCCGAAAGCAATCGATGTGCTCCGCCTGCGCCCAGGGCGCGAGGCGCTTCAGGTTCTTGCGCAGCCGGTTCGCGAACATCTGAGCGCCCGGACGGCTCGACCAATCGGCGCGCACCTCGGCCGCCGGCCGCACTTCGCTCGCCTCGTTCAGATCGAACCGCAGCAGGCGGCACTCGATATTGCCGTTGAATACACGGTGCGTGCGCTTCGCGTGGATCCCGAGATTGCGCGCCAAGGGAGGATTGCCGGTGAGGATCGCCGCCTGCCACCCCCGGAACCGCTCGCGCAGCACGCGCCCGAGCTCGGAATAGAGCTCCGGCAATCCCGACTCCGCTCCGATGCGCTCGCCGTAGGGCGGATTGGTGACGATGAGCCCCGGCTCGCCCCGCGGCGCGGTCACGGCCGCGAGCGGGCGCTTTTCCACATGGATCCAATCGCTTAAGGCCGCCGCCTCGCTGTTTGCGAGAGCCATCCGCACCGCGTCGGCGTCGATGTCGGAACCTAAGATACAGCGCCGGGCGGTGCGCGCCGCGCGCCGCTCACGCGCCTCCACACACAGCCGTTCCCAGAGCGCGGCGTCATGCCCGCGCCAGCCGGAAAATCCGAAGTACTCGCGCCCGAGCGCGGGCGCCGCATCGGCGGCGATCGCGGCCGCCTCGATGAGAAACGTCCCGGAGCCGCACATCGGATCGAGCAGCGGCCCGCCCTGGCTCATCACCGTGGGCCATCCGGCGCGCAGCAGCACAGCCGCTGCCACGTTCTCCTTGAGCGGTGCCCGGCCGCCCTCGGCGCGGTAGCCGCGCCGGTGCAGGCTCTCGCCGGAAAAATCCACTGAAACGAGCGCGGTGGAACCCTCGACGTGCAGGTGCAGGAGTACGTCGGGGCGCTCGGGCTTGATGTTCGGCCGCTCGCCGGTCGAATCGCGCAGGCTGTCGCACACCGCATCCTTCAACAGCTGCGACCCGTAGAGCGTGTGTCGGATGACCTCGTTCCCGCCGCTGCAATCGCACGCAAGCGTCGCGCCAGGCGCGAGGTGCGCTCGCCAATCCATCCGCCGCAGACCCTCGAGAATGCCGGCGGCGCTCTTCGCCTCGACCGAGCCTAAGCTGAGCAGCACCCGGGTCGCGGTGCGCGACCAGAGGCACGCGCGGTAGCCCACCTCCAAAGGACCTTGAAATCGGACGTCGTGACTGCGCTCGCGGATGTCGGAGGCGCCGAACTGCGCGAGCTCCTGCGCGAGCACCGAGGCGGCGCCGACCGGCGCCGTCGCAATCCAATAGCGCACATTGTCGTCTCGATCAGGAGACATCAACCGCGTCGAATCCCAGCGCGTGCCGGCGCGCCTCGAGATCGTGCCAATCGAGCTTCGGATGGCTCGCGAAGTAGCGGGCCAGGACCCGATACACGTGCGCATCGAAGGCGGCGGGCGCGTCCCGCGCGGCGAGCGCTTGAAGCTCCTCCTCGGAGCGCGCGCTTCCGAGGTAGGTCCAGCGATCGAGGACGTGCAAATCGGCGCCGCCCATCGCGTCGCGCTCGCGCAGCGCCACGCGCCCGGGAAACGGCCAGGCCTTCAACTTGAGAGCGGCCAAAGCCATCTGTACGCGCACCGCGTGCAGCGCCACCGGCTCTTGGCCGGCACAGGCGCCGCGGCACTTGCCCACCTGGTATGCGAAGCATGACCCCTCGCTCTCCTCGAGCCCCAGCGTCTTCAGGCACAGCGCGCGCGCAGCCGCGATGTCGATCAGCGCTTTGCGGGCATCCTTGGCGGAATGAAACAGACCGAAGCATTCGGTGAGCTGCGCCGGGTCGACCTCGAGCACGGGTAAAATCCGCGCGGCGCCGCGCGCCTCATCGATGCGCACCGTGAAGCCGTCGGACGCCGCTCTCAGGTGCCGGTTGTGGACCGGGTGCAAGGTCCGTAGGGATTCGACCTCGCGCAGCAGCGCGCCGAGCTCGCCGGCGGTTTCCATCCAGTCGACGCGCCGGACCTGCGTGCGCAGCTTCTGCTCCCGGCTTCCGGTTCGATCCTCGGTAAAATGGGCGAGGACGCTCGTCCGGAGCGATGCGCTCTTGCCGACATAGAGGAGCTCGTCGCCTGTTCCGTACAGGCGGTAGATGCCCGGACCTTCCGGCAGCTCGTCCGGCAGATCGGCGGGCAGGTGCTCCGGCAATTTATGGCGCCCGAGCGCGCTGTTGACGGCCGCCGCGAGCCGGGACTCCGGGAGCTCGCGGATGAGCTTCAACCAGAAGTCGCTGATCACGCGGGCATCGCCGAGCGCCCGGTGGCGCGCGGAGCATGCAAGCATGTGCCTTTCCATGACCGCGTCGAGGCTGTGGCGCAGATGCTCCGGAAACAGGCGCCGCGACAATTTGACGGTGCACAGCACCTTCGCGGAGAAAGGGATTTCGGCGCGGCGAAACTCGGCGCGCAAGAAGGCGTAGTCGAAACGCGCGTTGTGCGCGGCGAACAGCGGGAGCGGCGCGCCTCTCGACGCTGCCCCGAGCTTCTCCCGCACGAGCTGCGCGATATCGGCGAAGCGCGGAGCCGCGGCGACCATCTCGTTGGTGATGCCGGTGAAGCTCTCGATGTGGTCGGGGATCGGGCACTCGGGGTTGACGAGCGTGCTCCATTCCTCGACGACAACGCCGCGCTCGACGCGCACGATGCCGACCTCGGTAACGCGGTGGTAGGCCGCGTTCCCGCCGGTCGTCTCCAGGTCGACAAAGACCAGATCTTGCGGAAGCTCGCGAGCCTCAGGCGCGTCCATCGAGCGACAAAAGCGGGTAGTACAGATCGGGGCGCCGATCGCGGAACACGCCCCAAGCTTGGCGGTAACGGCGTACCGCCTCGAGATCGAACGAGGCGGTGAGCACCGTCTCGCTCGAGCGGTCGGCCTCCGCGACCTTCTCACCGGTGTGCGAGGCGATGAACGACGAGCCGTAGAAGGTCATGGCGTATTTCTCGCCTTCCTCCACGCCGATGCGATTCGAGGCGACCAGCGGCATGACGTTGGCGGCCGCGTGACCCTGCATGGTCCTCTGCCAGTGCGCGCTCGAGTCGAGCTCCGGATCCTGGGGCTCGGAACCGATCGCGGTCGGATAGAGGAGGATCTCCGCGTCCATGAGCGCCATGGCGCGCGCCGCCTCCGGGAACCATTGGTCCCAGCAGATCGCGACACCGATCTTCGCGAACCGCGTGCCGAACACCTTGAAACCGGTGTCCCCCGGCGAGAAATAGAATTTCTCGTGATAGCCCGTGCCCTCCGGAATGTGCGACTTGCGGTAGCTCCCGAGCACCTCGCCGCCTGCATCCACCATGACCACGGAGTTGTAGAAGGCGTTGTTCGCGCGCTCGAACACGCTCACTGGCAACACCACGTCGAGCTCGCGCGCGAGGCCGC
>JBEKVP010000089.1:0-7949 GCA_049513935.1 Steroidobacteraceae bacterium | reverse complement strand
TCGCGACCGCGCTCATCGATCATGGCGCCAAGGTCAATGGGGTCAATCCGGGCGGGGTCACCGCGCTCATGATCGCCGTGGCCGCCAATCACCCGAACTTAGCCGCGCTGCTCCTGAAATCCGGAGCCGACGTCAACGCGCGCAGCGAGGACGGCCGCACGGCCTTGAGCATTGCGCAGGCGAGCAACAATGAGGCGCTGGTCAAGCTGCTTCAGGAGGCGGCCAAGGGGGCCGCTCCGGCGAGCGGCTGATCGAAGCCTCGAGGGGCCGGTCGAGTGGGCAAATGCGATATCAACATGCGATATCAAGGAGAATCGTGGTGAGAGTTAGCCGTTCCGTCGGGGTGTTGGTCGTTGCGTTCGCATCGCTGGCGATTTTCGCCGTACTCGGCAGAGTGCGCGCCGACGACGCTGCCGCGGGCAGCACCGATTACAGCAAAGTCGCACCCACCGATCTCGTCAAGCAAACGCCCAAGGGGAAGATCAAAGATCCCTACAGCGACACGCAGGCCGACATCGTCCAACAGGGCGAGACCCTGTTCCGCAGCTATAGCTGCAGCGGCTGTCACGGCGGCACGGGCGGCGGCGGCATGTGCCCGGCGGTGACCAACGACACCTGGGTGTACGGAGGCGATGACGACACCTTATTTCGTCTCGTCACTCTCGGGAGCGATGAGTTGCAGAAGGCCGGCTACACGCGCATCGGTCACGAGAACGTCGTGGGACCGATGCCGCCGTTCGGCGCGATCGTGAAGAACGCAGATGACCTTTTCAAGATCATCACTTTCATCCGCGCTCATTACGACGGCGATCCCGGTTATAAATACGGAACGCCCGCGTCGCAGCAATGACACCGATTTGGTGCAGTGCATATTGCCAGTTGACTTAAAACAGCACAGGCTTCCTCAGGGGCTGGTTAGCGGTGGTAGCGGAAAAGCTACACGACGCTCTAGTTTGGGATGCGGCTAGGGCGGGGCGGAGGATTGCGCCCAACACGGAAGGGGGGAGTTCTTGAAGAACGACAGCAGTTTGGTAACGAACCACGCGTCGCGGATCATCCATGTGGTGGAGAGCGGCCTTCAGCCGGCTGGGATAGAACCCCTGGTCACCCGCTCGTGGCACCGGTGCCTGCGGGAATACGGCATCGAACCGTCGGCCCCTCGGCAAAACAATATTCTGAATCCGCTATCCGTCAAGGAGCTGCAGGAGCGCCTCGGTGAGCTTTTACCGGTGGCGCGCGCGGAAATGGAGAGCCTGTACGAGCAGATCGCGGGCTCGGGTTTCGCGGTGATCCTCGCGGACACGCAAGGGGCGGTGCTCTCCACGATCACCGATCCGACGCTGCATCGGGAATTTCGCCATGCCGGCTTGTCCTTGGGCGCGCTGTGGGACGAGCGCCACGAGGGCACCAACGGCATCGGGACCTGTCTTGCGGAAGCGGCGTCCGTGACCGTGCATCGCGAGGAGCACTTCCGCGGCTACAATCTCTCGCTGTCGTGCTCGGCCGCACCGATCCTCGACCCCCACGGGGGAATCCTCGCGGTTCTCGATGCCTCGACGGCCAACTCGAGCGACAGCCGGCTGATCCAGCGGCACACCATGGCGCTCGTCAACATGTCGGCGCACCTCATCTCGCGCTGGAATTTTCTGAGCGAGTACGGCCAGGCATGGATCCTGAGGTTTCACAGCCGGCCCGAGTTCGTCGGGCTGCTGCACGAAGCGCTGATGGCGATCGACGACCACGGCAATATTCTGGCCGTCAACGAGAGCGCGCTCGTCCAGCTCGGGTGCTCCAACCGCCGCTCGCTCGTGGGCGAGTCGGTGGGTCGGTTCTTCCAGTTCAATTTCACGGCGCTCGAGCAGCGGGCGCGATTCGAGCCGAGCGCCATCTGGCCGGTGCGCGATGTCGCTCACGGTCGGCGATTCTTCGCGATCGCGCGAGCGCCGCTGCGCGCGTCCGCGCGCAGCGGCGAGCTGGCGCCGCCGAATCATTGCGCGGCCGCCGAGCCCGCCGCGCGCGAGCGGGAGCACGTCGGCGAGGACCTGCAGATGCGCAAGAACCTCGCGTGCGCCCGTCAACTCTTCGCGAAGCAGGTGCCGATTCTCCTGCATGGGGCCACCGGCACCGGCAAGGAGGCGTTCGCCAAGTCCTTGCATCGCAGCGGTCTGTGGTCGGATAAGCCGTTCGTGACCGTCAACTGCGCCGCGATCCCCGAGAGCCTGATCGAGAGCGAGCTCTTCGGCTATACGCGCGGCGCGTTCACCGGCGCCGCCAAAGAGGGGCGCGTCGGCAAGATTCTCCAATCGAACGGCGGCACGCTGTTCTTGGACGAGATTGGCGACATGCCTCTGGTGCTGCAGACTCGGCTCCTGCGGGTCATCGAGGAGAGGGAAGTGGTGCCGCTCGGCAGCGACCAAGCGGTGCCCGTCAATCTGCACGTGATCAGCGCCACGCACCGCGACGTGCATCAGATGATCCAGGACGGACAATTCCGCGAGGACCTGTACTACCGGCTGAACGGGGTCACGCTGCATCTTCCGCTGCTGCGCGACCGCGGCGACAAGGCGGAGTTGATCCGAACGCTATTGCGCGAGGAGAACGCCGGCCAGGACTCGGTCAGGATCGACGAAGAGGCGTTCCGCAAATTGATGGAATATTCATGGCCCGGCAACATCCGCCAGCTGCGCAATGCTCTGCGAACCGCCTCGGCGCTGTGCCGCGAAGGCATCATCCGCGCGTTCAACCTGCCGCAGGAGATTCTCGACACCGAGAGCCGCCCGGCGACGATCGCGGCCCCCGCCGCGTCCGTTGTCGCCGATACGGCGAGCGCGGCGGCGGAGGGCTCGCCGTCCGCGGCTTTGCGCGAGGCGGAGTGCGCGGCGCTGTTGCGCGAGCTCGAGAAAATGCGCTGGAACATCAGCCGTACCGCGCAAACGCTCGGCATCAGCCGCAATACGCTGTATCGCAAGATCCATAAGCACCGCATTCTGCTCGGGCATTGAGGGGTCTTCAGTACTCGATCACCGAGCGGATCGTCTTGCCTTCATGGAGCAGATCGAAGGCTTTGTTGATTTTCTCGAGCGGCAGAACGGCGCTGATCATCGGGTCGATCTTTATTTCGCCCGCCAGATAGCGATTCACGTACTTAGGCAGCTGCGAGCGCCCCTTTACGCCGCCGAAGACCGAGCCGCGCCACACGCGGCCCGCCATCAACTGAAGCGGCCGCGTCGAGATCTCCTGGCCTGTGCCCGCCGCGCCGATGATCACCGATTGGCCCCAGCCCTTGTGCGTGCATTCGAGCGCCGAGCGCATGACGTGCACGTTGCCGATGCATTCGAATGAGTAATCGACTCCGCCGCGGGTCATGTCGACGATGACTTGCTCGATCGGCGTATCGTAGTCCTTCGGATTGACGTAATCGGTCGCGCCGAGCGCGTGCGCTGTTGCCCACTTCAACGGGTTGAGATCGACCGCGACGATGCGCGACGCCTGCGCCATGACGGCGCCCTGTATCACCGAGAGGCCTACGCTCCCGAGCCCGAAAACCGCGACCGTCGATCCCGGTGTGACCTTCGCGGTGTTCAGCACGGCGCCGACGCCCGCGGTGATGACGCATCCGAGCAGGCAGATCTTCTGGAGAGAGGCTTTGCGGTTGATCTTGGCGAGGGCGATTTCCGGTACCACGATGTGCTCTGAAAACGTGCTGGTGCCCATGTAGTGCAGCAGCGATTTGCCCTTGATCGAGAAGCGCGAGGTGCCGTCGGGCATGAGGCCCCGGCTTTGGGTGGCGCTCAACGTCTGGCACAGATTGGTCTTGCCCGATCGGCAGAACTCGCACCTGCCGCACTCCGGGGTGTAGAGCGGAATCACGTGATCGCCGGCCTTCAGATTCCTCACGCCGGCGCCCACCTCCTCGACGATGCCGCCGCCTTCGTGGCCCAAAATCGCGGGAAACAGTCCCTCCGGATCGGCGCCTGAGAGCGTGAAGGCGTCGGTCTGGCATACGCCCGATGCGACCAGCCGCACCAAAACCTCACCGGCTTTCGGCCCGCCGAGGTCGACATCCTCAATGGTCAATGGCCTACCGGCTTCCCAGGCAACAGCCGCTCTGGTCTTCATCGTAGCGAGCCCTGCGCGTGCGCAATCACGCTGAAGGCTGCAGCAGCTTGCGTGCCAGCTTGCGCAACCCGCGCATTTGGGCCGCCCGATCAGAGACTTGCGCGGCTTGCTGCCCTCTGCCCCCGGTGCGCGGCGCTCGGCTGTTGCTGATCTGTCACAGTTTGTGCGCCAGATCAGGCACCAAAACATGTATCTAATCCAAGACAGAGTGCGACACATCTGGCTCTAAGGCGGGACAGTGGGGCGGTCGCAGGGGTGATCGACGCACTCGATGTTTGCGCCGAAGCCACAAATCGGTGTCCGGGTCAGCCGCCGCGAGCGGTGCAGGGGAGTATTCCGGATCGCCGCTTTCCAGCGACGCCTTAACCGTGCGGCTGCAGCGGGTTATCCGGCGAGGCCCGCCCCGCCTTTCGTTCTGTCGTGGCGTGATTGGTACATCTCTTGCACGCGTTCAGCACAGGCTGCAACGGCGCGGTCGACCTTTGGGTCCGGAACGTCAAGAAAGAAATCGAAACGGAGGGAGTTTGTATGAAAGCACGAATGAAGTATGCGATCGCATTCGGCGCCGCGATGATCGTGATCCCAATGACCCAGGCGGTCGCGGGAATCGATGTCCAAGCCGGCGATTGGAAGATAGATTTCTCGGGCAACATCAATGCGTTCTATGTCTACGCCGATTGCGATCACGGCACCAACACCGCGGTCACCGGCGGTCTCGCCTGCACCGGCGACAACTCCGCCGCGGTGCGCAACGGCTTGCTGCCGGCCGCGTTCGTGTTCAGCGTGAGCACTCGGCAGGACAATATCGACATCAGCGCGACCATCGGGTTGTACCCCGGCATCAACAGCTCGGCCGCAGCGGGCGTCAATGGTGCGGGTCTACCGGCGGCCCTGCAAACGCCCGGCATCGATGCTCGTCAGGAATTTCTGACCTTCGGTGACGCGAGCTGGGGTACGGTGAAAATGGGACGCGACATCGGCCTGTTCGCCAAGGATGCGATCCTCGACGACATGACCCTCCTCGGAGTCGGCACGGCATCGGGAAACAACGTCGCGCCGAGCAATACCAGTCTCGGCCGCATCGGCTTGGGCTACATCTACACCGACTGGGAACCGCAGATCACTTACACGACCCCTAATTTCATGGGATTCACGGGATCCGTGGGCGCGTTCCAGCCGCTCGATGACGGGACGTACACGGCGCACAGCACGCCGCAGTGGCAGTTGGGTCTCGCCTATTCGTTCGGCGATCCGAAGAACGATCCCGTGACGGGCAAGGTCTGGGTGGACGCGGTGACGCAGGATGCGAAAGCTCCCTCGGCGGATGTTGCGGCCAACAACCTCGCGGGAATCCGCAACAACGTGAGCGGCTCGGGTGTCGATGCGGGGGTCAAGATCGATGTTGCGGGGTTCGAGGGCGTGCTGTACGGCTACACCGGCCACGGTCTCGGCACGACCGGGCTCTACATACTCGCGACCGATGCCTTCGGTAATGAGCGCAAATCGAGCGGCGGCTACGCTCAGGCGACCTACAAGATCGATCGACTCAAAGTGGGCTTGAGCTACGGCGTCTCGGATCTCAGCATGGCGCAGGGCGATGTCCTCGCGGGCAATCTGCTGAGGCGCAACGAATCGGGGGTTTTCGGCCTGTACTACAGCCTGACGAAGAGCCTGACTCTGGTCGGTGAATACATCGATACCCAATCGACGGCGCACAGCGGGAACGAGGCGATTGAGAGGGATGTCGCGATCGGCGCGATCCTGTTCTTCTAGGCCGGGCCGCGGCCGTCTGGCGCGGCATCCTTGCGTGGGCGGCGGTGCAGTTTCTGCTGCACCGCCGTTTTCTTGATAAACTCGTTCGCACTCATGAACGTTTGGACCAAGCGCGCCCTCCACTGCGCGTTCTACGCCGCGATTGTCAGTCCCTTGGGCGCCGCCGGCGACGAAGATGACCAGCCGGTCCAATCCAAGACACCCGAGCTCAACGCCGAGCAGCAACGTGCGGTCGGTCTCTCCGTCGCGCATCCGGTCCCGGCCCAGGCGCCGGAGCGCATTGCTGCCTTGGGATCGGTGCTCGACGAGTCGATGTTGATCGCCGACGAGGGTGATTGGACGGTCACGGCCGCCGAGGAGCACGCGGCATCCGCCGAGCTCGCGCGCCTCACGCAGCTATCCAAGGACGGCGTGGGCGCGTCAATGAAGATGCTCGAGGCGGCGCAGGCCGAGGAGGCGAAGGCGCGGTCGGAGGCTCGAGTGGCGGCCGCGCGCTTCGCGTTGCGCTGGGCGCCGCTGGCGGCGCAAGCGCCGAATGCGCGCCGGCAGCTGATCGATGCGCTCACGGCAGGCCGGAGCCTATTGGTCCGCGCCGACTTGCTCGGGCGTCAACTGCTCGGTGCACTGCCGTCGAAGGCTCTGCTCGACGTCGACGGCGTGGAGGTTCCCGGGCGCGTCCTGGGAGCGCTGCGCCAACCCACCGAGCTGCAGAGCGCGGGTGTCCTCATCGAAGTGCGCAATCCGCCCGCGGGCCTCGCGCCCGGCGCGCGCGTGCCGCTGACGCTCCTCGACGGCGAGCGCAACGGTTTGTTCCTGCCGCGCGAGGCGCTCCTCTACGGAGAGGACGGAGCCTACGTCTACAAGCAGCTGCCCGCGAAGATCCCCGCCGAGAACGCGCGCTATGTACCCGTCAAAGTGACGCTGCTCGTACCGTACGGGGACGGGTGGCTGGTGCAAGGTGTGGACGACGATGACGAGGTCGTCGTCCACGGCACGGGGGTCCTGTGGTCGCTCGAGGGAGTCGGCGCCCATCCGGTGGATGACGACGACGAGGATTAGGACCTAGGGACCCCGACGCATGCTGGCCGCCATCGTTCGCGCCTCGCTAGGGGCTCCGCGCATCGTCACCGCGCTCGCCTGTCTGATCGCGGTCCTCGGCGTCGCAGCGCTCTTCTCGGCGCGCTTCGACGTGTTTCCCGACTTCGCCCCGCCGCACGTGCTGGTGCAGACCGAGGCGCCCGGCCTCGATGCGACGCAAGTCGAGGCGCTGGTCACTCGCCCGCTGGAGGACTTGCTGGCGGGCACCGAGAACGTGAAAACCGTGCGCTCCACTTCGAGCCAGGGGTTGTCGGCCATGCAAGTTGTGTTCGACCGCACGGGCGATCCGTACCGGCAGCGTCAGGTCGTTACCGAGCGTCTCGCGGAGTCCGCCGGCCTCTTGCCCGAGGGCGTCGGCGCGCCGTTGCTCTCGCCCTTGAGCTCTTCGATGGAATACCTGGTGCACTTCGGCTACACCAGCGACCGGCTGTCGCCGCTGGAATTGCGCGACATCGTGCAATGGAGCGTGAAGCCGCAGATTCTCGCCGTTCCGGGCGTGGCCCAGACGCAGATCTTCGGCGGCGAGGTGCGCGAGCGGCAAATCGAGGTGGATCCGGTGAAGCTCGCCGCCGCCGGATTGACGCTCGAGGATGTGCTCGAGACGGCCAAGCGCGCGACGGCGCTCATCGGCGGAGGCTATCTCGAGACTCCGATGCAGCGGATCGTGATCCGCGCGCAGGCTCCCGGAGCCTCGATCGAGGCGCTCGCCGCCGCGGTGGTGAGCACGCGCAACGGCCTACCCGTGCGCTTGGGCGATGTCGCCACGGTGCGCGAAGGCGCCGAGCCGCGCTTCGGCGACGCCTTGATCGCGGGCAAGCCCGGTATTCTCATCGAGACCTCCACCCAATTCGGCGCGAACACCCTCGAGGTCACGCGTGCCCTGGAGGAACGGCTGGATGCGATCGCGCCGGCGCTCGCCAAGCAGGGGGTCGAGTACCACCCTGCGCTGCTGCGACCCG
>JBEKVP010000088.1:0-7996 GCA_049513935.1 Steroidobacteraceae bacterium | reverse complement strand
TTGCCGCCGGTTGACATCCATGAGGAAGACAACCAATTCCTGGTGCACGTGGATCTGCCCGGCGTGGACCCGAAGGCGGTGGAGATCACCTCCGAGCAGGGAGTGCTGACGATCCGCGGCCGGCGCGAGGAGTCGCGTCGCGAGGCGCGCGACGGCTATCGCCGCATCGAGCGCGTCACCGGCGAATTTCAGCGCCGCTTCAGCTTGCCGGATTCGGCGGATGTGCAGAACATCAAGGCGAAGGCCGTGAACGGCGTGCTGCAGGTCTCGATCCCGAAGCTGGCCCAGGTGCAGCCGCAGCGGGTCACGGTGGAAGCCGCCTAAGAGCATCCGCCGCGCGCGATCTTCCGTGTAAGATCTCGGGCCGAGAGTAGCGATGTGCGGGGGCCGGACGGATAGACCGGCCCCCCTTTTCTGCTGCGTCATCTTCGTTACCCGGGATTGCTACTTTATTAGAGGACTGCGCATGAGTTTGCGTCTCACATTCGCGGCGATGGCGCTCGCCGCCGGGCTCGCCGGGCCGTCAGTATTTGCGGCATCGGCCGCGTCGCCTGCATCCCCGCCGCAGCAGCCGGCGCCCGGCCCCGACGCGGCACCGATGCCGTCGCTCGCACCCATGGTCAAGCGGGTATCGCCGGCGGTCGTCAACATAGCGACCCGCGGCACGATCAAGGAAAAGCCGGGGCAGCGCAATCCGCTGCTCGATGACCCGTTCTTCCGCCGCTTCTTCGATGTGCCGCCGGACGCCAGACCGCGAGAGCGGCAATTCCAGAGTGCGGGCTCGGGTGTCATCGTCGATTCCAAGAACGGCTACATCATCACCAACTTCCACGTGATCGAGAACGCCACCGAGATCACCGTGACCTTGCTCGATAACCGCAGCTTCTCGGCAAAGGTGATCGGTTCCGACGAGGGTGCGGACATCGCCTTGCTGCAAGCCAAGCAGCCCAACCTCGTTTCGATGGCGCTCGGGGACTCATCGCGCCTCGAGGTGGGAGACTACGTGGTCGCCATTGGCAACCCGTTCGGCCTGCAGCATACGGTGACGGCCGGGATCGTGAGCGCGCTCGGCCGCACCGGGATCAACCCGGAGGGTTACGAGGATTTCATTCAGACCGACGCCTCGATCAATCCCGGCAACTCCGGCGGCGCGCTGGTGAATCTGCGCGGCGAGCTGGTGGGAATCAACTCGGCGATTCTCTCCGGAAGCGGGGGCAACATCGGCATTGGATTCGCCATCCCCGTCAACATGGCGAAGGGCGTGATGGATCAGCTGATCAAATACGGCCAGGTGAAGCGCGGCGTTCTCGGGGTGAACATCTATGACGTTACGCCGGACGTCGCCAAGGAAATCGGCTTGGCCGAAGCGAGCGGTGCTCTGGTCGCCGGCGTCGCTCAGGGCTCCGCGGCCGAGCACGCCGGCGTCAAGACCGGAGACATCATCGTGTCGATCAACGGCGTCGCGATGAAGAGCGCGCGCGAGTTACGCAACGCCATCGGCATGCTGCGCATCGGCGATCAGGTGGAGATCGGATTGTTGCGCGACGGCAAGCCGCACAAGGTCACCGCGCTGGTGGCCGAGCGCAGCGAGACCGAGACGGCCAACGCGGCCGACATCAGCCGCGGGCTCGAAGGCGCGGACCTCGGCGATGCCCCGGACGGCGGCGGTGTCCTGGTGCGCTCGGTGCAGGACGGCAGCCCGGCCGCGCAGGCGGGGTTGCGCGCGAACGATTTGATCGTCGCAGTGGGCCGCACGCCCGTCTCGAATACCAAGTCGTTCCGCGAGGCGAGCAAGGGACTCAATCTGCTGCTGCTCAACGTGCGGCGCGGTTCCGCCGTGGTGTTGATACCGATTCGCTGACCCAAATGAAGCCGTTGTCCCTCTGCATCCTCGGCGGCACCGGCTTTCTCGGCACCCGATTGGTCGCCCGCCTGATCAAGGACAATCATCGCGTCACGGTGCTGTCGCGCGACCGCGAGCTCCACAAGCACCTTCTGGTGCTGCCCGGACTCACGCTCGAGAACTGCGACGTCTACGAGGAAGCGCAGCTCAGCGAGTGGTTTCGCGGCAAGGACGCCGTGATCAATCTGGTCGGCATCCTCAACGAGCGCGGTTTCGGCGGCGGCGGTTTCCGCCGCGCCCACCTCGAGCTGACGCGCACAGTGCTTCAAGCCGCACGCTCCGCGGGCGTCGCACGGCTGCTGCAGGTTTCCGCGCTCAAAGCAGCCGTCGATGCGCCGAGCTACTATCTGCGCTCCAAGGGCGAGGCCGAAAAACTGATCCGCGAGGAAGGCGCGAACCTCGATTGGACCATATTCCAGCCGTCGGTCATGTTCGGCCCCGGCGACACGTTCCTCAATCGCTTTGCGGGGCTGCTCGCGGCCGTGCCCTTCGCATTCCCGCTCGCGATGCCTCACTCGCGATTTCAACCGGTCTTCGTCGACGACGTGGTCGATGCGATCGTGCGCTGCTTGCTCAAGGCCGGCGCCTCCAGCCGTCAGAGCTACCAGCTCGGCGGCCCGCAGATCTATACGCTGCGTGAAATCGTCGGGATGGTGGCCAAGATCACCGGGCGGGGGCGGGTCATCATCGGCCTGCCGAGCTTCGCGGCCCGCATTCAGGGGTTGCTCATGGACTTCGTGCCCGGCCGCCCGTTCTCCAGCGACAACTACCGCTCGCTCAAGGTCGACAGCGTGTGCACCGAGGACGGCTTCGCCAAGCTCAAGATCCAGCCGCATTCCATGGCCGCGTCGGCACGCCAATATCTCGGCGCGCTCGAGGACAACGCGCGCTTGAGCCGCGACCGTGCGGCGGCGGGCCGAGCGCAGGGTTAAGTCCGGGGCGCGGGGGCTTCGCAGAGCGCCGCGTGGCGCTTCGCCTGATCGAGCCTCCCCAATTCGCGCACCCGCCGAATGAACGCGTCGAGATCTCCGCCGACGGCGGCGAGCTCGCGCTGAAATCCCGGCACGCAGTCGTAGTAGGTGGCGACCGAGGCGAGATGCGCGTTGTTGATCCCCCCGTCGAACCAGGCGTCGAAAGGGCCATGCCCGCCCCACTCGGCCCTGCGCGCATCGTAGGCGCTCCGCAGCGCCGCGTAGACGGCCGCTTTTTGGCGGCGCATGTCGGCCGGGTCGAGGCCGGAGGCGAACAGCGTACGCAGCTCGGCGCGGGTTCGATTCAAGAGGTCCAGGACCTCGAGGAAACGCTTTTGCTCCATCTCGTAGCGGGCTAGATCCTGCTCCCGGCCGAGGGACGTGAGCCACCGCCGCACGCCTTCCTGCTCGACCGTGGTGGCCAAAGCCTCGTTGAAATCGGCATCGTTGGGCAGATAGATCAGCTGGTGGGTGAGCTCGTGAAAGATGATCGAGGCCAGCTCGACGTCGTTCCAGCCGAGCATGGTGTTGAGAATGGGGTCATTGAAATGACCGAGGGTCGAGTAGGCGGCGACGCCACCGACGGCCACGTCCAATCCCTGGCGCCGCAACTTGTCCGCGAAGGCCCGCGCCCGCCGCTCGACGAAATAGCCGCGGTATGCGACGCAACCGACGATGGGGTAGCACCATTCCTTCGGGTCGACCGAGAACTCCGGGGCCGCGAACACGTTCCACACCACGTACGCCCTGCCGACGTCGGCATAGCTGCGATAGCTGCCGTTGTCCGGCAGCTTGAGGTCGCGTATCGCGAATTCACGGATCTCGGAAACCGCCTCGAGCTGCGTGCGCAGCGCCGGCGGTGTCTTAGGATTCGCCACGATGCGCGAGATCGGCTCGCGCTTCGACATGAGCTCGAGCTGTCCCTGTGCGCTCTCGAGCAGGTAACAACCCCCGGAGGAGGCGCCGAGCAGCGCCACGGCGGAGAGCGCGCAGATCCGTGAGGCGATGCTGATACTATTCACTCATGCAAGTGTATCTGGTCGGCGGGGCGGTCCGGGACGCCCTGCTCGGGTTGCCGGTGAAGGAACGCGATTGGGTGGTGGTGGGCAGCACGCGGGAGGAGCTCCTGCGGCTCCGGTACCGCGAAGTCGGCCGCGACTTCCCGGTATTTCTGCATCCGGACACCCACGAGGAGTACGCGCTCGCGCGGCGCGAGCGCAAGGTCGCACCCGGATACCGCGGATTCACCGTCGAATTCGGACCCGAGGTGACGCTCGAGGAGGACCTCGCCCGGCGCGATCTGACCATCAACGCGATGGCGCGAGCGCCCGACGGGGCGCTCGTCGACCCTTTCGGCGGCAAGCGCGACGTCGACTCGCGGGTCTTGAGGCACGTCTCCGCCGCCTTCATCGAGGATCCGGTACGCGTGCTGCGGTCGGCGCGCTTCGCCGCGCGCTTCGCGCCGCTCGGCTTCCGGATGCATCCCGATACGATGTCGTTGATGCAGAGCATGGTGGCGCGGGGCGAGGTGGACGCGCTGGTGGCCGAGCGCGTGTGGCAGGAAACCGAGAAGGCGCTGCGCGAACCGGCGGCGAGCACGTTCTTCACGGTGCTGCGCGAGTGCGGCGCGCTCGAGCGCATCTATCCCGAGATCGACGCGCTCTTCGGCGTGCCGCAACCGCCGCAGTGGCATCCGGAAATCGACACCGGCGTGCACACCATGATGGTGCTCGATCAGGCGGCGCAGCTCAGCGGCGAGACGCGAGTCCGTTTTGCGGCGCTCGTTCACGACCTCGGCAAGGGAACGACTCCGCGCGCCGAGTGGCCGAGGCACCACGGCCACGAGGAGCGCAGCGTGGCGCTGATCGAGTCGCTCGCCGCACGGCTGCGCATTCCGGGGGACTATCGGGAGCTGGCGCTGATCGTTGCACGCTTTCACGGCATCGCGCATCGCGCCTTTGAGCTCAAGCCAGGAACGGTCGTCGAATTCCTCGAGAAGGCCGACGGGCTGCGCCGCCCGGAGCGGTTTGCGGAGGCGCTGCTCGCGTGCGAGGCGGATTCTCGCGGGCGCACCGGACTCGAGGCCAAGCCCTATCCGCAGCGCGATTATCTGCTCGCGGCGCGCGCCGCGGCGGCCTCCGTCAAGCCCACCGCCGAGGAGCTCGCCGAGGGCTCCGGCGCCAAGATCGCCGAACACCTGCACCGCCGCCGAGTCCAGGCGGTCGCAGAGCTGCGCCGTCGATTTGCGCAGGATTCCGCGTAAGGCGCCTCGGAGCCGGCCAGGCTCCTCTAGAGGGTGTGCCGCAGATCTTTGAGCGCGAAGCCGCGCAGCGCGAGCTCCTTGCCCTTGAGCCAGGCCATGACCTTGAACCGCTCGCCCATCTCGCCCGGGAGCAAGAGCCGCCGTGCCTCGTTCGCAAGACGCGCGAACCGGTTCTGATCGGCACCGGCGAAATGCCGCATCTCGCGGTCGATCTCGAGCGCGGAGAGAAAATAGGTCTGGGTGGTGAACCCAGCGAGACGGAAGCCCGCGGCCGCGCCGGCTTCCGCGAGGCTCGTGAAGTCAACCCAGGCCGTGATGTCCGAGAGTCCGGGATACAGGAAGGGGTCGGCGTGGGCGCGCTGCCGGAAGTGACAGAGCAGCGTCCCGTCCCGCCGCTCCGGAAGATAATACTGAGCACGCGGCAATCCGTAATCGATCCACAGGACCGCGCCGTTCCGACAGGGCCGCGTGACCGCATGCGTCCACGCGCGAAGCCGCGGGCAGTACTCCGACTGGTAACCCTCGTCCCATCCGCCGGCGCGTTCCGAGAGCGACCGACAGATCTCGTCGAGCTCGCTCGGGGCCGGGCGCGCCGCCCAGACCAGCCGTTCGTGCTCGACTGCGACGCCGAGCTCCTCGCAGCGCCCGGGCCGCCAGCGAAAGCGCGCCACGGGCAGCGCATCGAGCACCTCATTGGCGAGCACGATGCCGTCGAGGGGCTCGGTGGGCGGGGCATCCAACCACTCGACGCGCTCGTGAAGATGCGGTGCGCGCGCCTTGAGCGTGTGCCGCTGCCGCTCGCGCAGATCCGCGCTCACCTCGAGGATGAGATAGCGGACGGGTAGCCGGCCGAGCTCATCGAGGCGCAACAGCACATCCGCCGCGAGCGCGCCGGTCCCCGCGCCGATCTCCAGGATCGATCCAGCGCCGAGCTGCGACAACACATCGCCGCACTGCTGCGCCACGCAGCCGCCGAGCAGGCGCGAGATCTCCGGCGCCGTGACGAAGTCCCCGCCCGGCCCGAGCTTGCGCGCGCCGGCACTGTAGTACCCGAGACCGGGCGCATACAGCGCGATATCCATGTAGCGCTCGAAGCTGATCCAGCCGCCCGCGGCCCGGATCTCGGCCGCGATTCGCTCACCCATGCGCCGTGTGTGCTCGAGCTCCTCGGCTGAAAGCGCGATCTCAGCGGGCACGAGTACACGCTCTGCTTGCAATCCGGTATCGTGCTGCGGCATGGCGAGCATCGAGGGAACCTCCCTCAAGGATCATGCGGTTCTGATCACGGGCGGCGCGCGACGCGTCGGCGCCGAGATCGCGCGGACCCTGCATGCGGCCGGCGCCAATATCTTTTTGCACTACCGATCCTCGGCGGCGGCGGCAGCCGCGCTGGTCGAGGAGTTCAATCGGGCGCGAGCAGGCTCCGCGGCGGCCGCTTCCGAAAATCTCCTCGAGACGCAGGCGCCCGAGCGGCTGGTGGCCGCCACGCTCGAGGTTTTCGGCCGGCTCGACGTTCTCATCAACAATGCCTCGAGCTTCTATCCGACGCCGGTCGGACAAATCACCGCGGCAGCGTGGGACGATCTGATCGGCATCAATCTGCGCGCTCCGGTATTTCTCGCGCAGGCCGCCGCGCAAAGCCTCGCCCGGCAACGTGGGCTCATCCTCAACGTGATCGACATCCATGGCCTCCGGCCCCTGAAAGGCTACCCAGTCTACAGCGCCGCGAAGGCCGGGTTGGCCATGCTGACGCGCGCGCTCGCACGGGAGCTCGGGCCCGAGGTCCGCGTGAACGGCATCGCGCCGGGGCCCGTGCTTTGGCCGGAGCAGGAGATGGACGAGGCATTGCAGCGCGAAATCATCGCCAAGACCGCGCTCAAGCGGCACGGCAGCCCGCAGGATGTGGCCCGCACGGCGCTGTTCCTCGCCAAGGATGCGCCGTACATCACCGGCCAGATCATCGCCGTCGACGGCGGCCGCAGCATCTAAGAGCGGCCCGGCATGCGGATCAGCCGTGACCGATATCCTCGGCCCTCTGCGTTCGCAGCATGCGAGAGGCGCGCCCGATGTCCTCCGCGAGCGGCCGGTCGTCACGGTAGTGGGTGATGAGCTTGCGCACTCTTCGGTACAGGGCGTCGGTGCCGGCGGCCCGCGCCGGCGAGTGCGGCGCAAAGTCGTAGGCCTGCGCGGCGGCCAACAGCTCGATCGCAAAAATGGTCTCGGCGTTGCCGAGAATCTTCAGCAGCTTGATCGCGGCCGGCGTCGCGTGCGCCAGATGATCCTCTTGCAATCCCGAGGTGACGCCGCCATCGAGACTGGCCGGTGCGGCGTTGCGGCGGTTCTCGCCGGTCAGCGCCGCGGCCGTGTACTGCGCAATCATGAACCCGGATCCGGCTCCGCTGTCGGCCGCGAGGAACGCGGGCAGCCGGCTCACCAGCGGATTCACCAGCCGATCGATGCGACGCTCGGACATGGCGGCGAGCTCCGCGAGCGCGATCCCTAAGGCGTCCGCGCACAACCCGAGACTCGCTCCGACGGCATGGGCTTCGGACAGGGCGCGCGGCGATTCCACGGTGCCCATGACGACCGGATTGTCGGTGACGGACGCGAGCTCCGCATCCACCGCGGCCGCGGCGTGCGCGAACTGCTCCCGCACCGCGCCGTGCACTTGCGGAATGGCACGCAGGCTCAAGGGATCCTGCGTGCGCCCGCCGGCGCTGGCCGCAAGAATCGCGCTGCCCGCGAGGAACGCACGCAGGCGCTGCCCGACCAGCGCCTGGGCTGGAGCGGCACGCAGCGCCAGGACTTCAGCATCGAAAGCGGTCTTTTGACCACGCAGGTTCTCGAACGTCATGGCGG
>JBEKVP010000087.1:0-8124 GCA_049513935.1 Steroidobacteraceae bacterium | reverse complement strand
GCTGCGCAACGGCAAGCCGCAGATCGGCCTATGGCTGGGTCTGGCGGATCCGTGCGCGGCGGAGATGCTCGCGGGCGCGGGGTTCGACTGGCTGCTGATCGACGGCGAGCACTCGCCGAACGATCTGCGCAGCGTGCTCGCTCAGTTGCAGGCCGCCGCGCCCTATCCGGTGCACTGTATCGTGCGGCCGGTGAACACGGATGCGGATCTGATCAAGCGCTATCTGGACATCGGCGTTCAAAGCCTCATCGTGCCCATGATCGAGACTCCCAAGGAGGCGGCGCTCGTGGTCGCGGCCACGCGTTATCCGACGCGCGGGCACCGCGGAGTGGCGAGCGCCACGACGCGCGCCTCGCGCTGGGGCCGCATCGAGCGCTACTTCGAGCGCAGCGATGCCGAGATGTGCGTGACGGTCCAGGTCGAATCGGTCCGGGGGCTCGAGAACCTGGAAGCGATCGCCGCGGTCGAGGGAGTGGAGGGCGTGTTTTTCGGCCCGGCGGATCTCGCGGCGTCCATGGGATTGCTCGGCAAGGCCACGGACCCCCGGGTGGGGACGGCGATCGCCGAGGGCATCAAGACCGTTACGCGAGCCGGCAAGGCCGCCGGCACGTTGACGGCCGACCGCGCGCTCGCCCACGAATATCTGGCGCTCGGAGCGCGGTTTGTGGCGGTCGGCATCGACATGGCGCTATTGTCTAAGGCGGCTTTCGACCTCGCCGCCGAATTCAAGAAGGGGCGTGGCGCATGATTCTCTACGGTTATCCGATCAGCTCGGCCTCGTACCGCGTGCGCATTGCGCTCGCTCTCAAGGGCATCGAGGTGACCACGGTCACCAAGCAATTGCGGCGCGGCGAGCAGCGGGCCAAGGATTTCTTGCAGATCAATCCGCAGGGTTTCGTGCCGGTGCTGTGCCTGGACGGCGGCCAGGTGCTCACCCAGTCGCTCGCCATCATCGAATATCTCGACGAGGCATATCCGCAGCCGCCGTTGCTTCCGGGAGCGCCGCTCGAGCGCGCGCGCGTACGGGCGCTCTCCCTGCTCATCGCCTGCGACATCCATCCGCTCAACAATCTGCGCGTGCTGCAGTATCTCGAGGGGACGCTCTCTGCACCTCAGGGCACGCGCGATACCTGGTATCGCCATTGGATCGAGGCGGGGTTCGAGGCGCTCGAGGAGGCGCTCGGACGCGATCCGGGGCGCGGTAGATTTTGCTACGGCGATGCGCCGAGCCTTGCGGACGTATGTCTCGTGCCGCAGGTATTCAACGCGCGCCGCTACTCCGTGGACTTGGCCCCGTTCCCCCGGATCGCGGCGATCGATGCCGCATGTCACGAGATCGCCGCCTTCGCGAGCGCCGCGCCCGAGAAGCATTGATCCTACCCGCGGGGTGGAATCCGCCGACAGGGATTGCCGGACCCTTCGACCGGATTTTGGCGGTACACTCCTGCCTCGTTCACCGAAGCGGAAGCCCCCGACAATGAAAAACATATTTATCTTGAGTGTGGCGGCGGCGGCCCTCGTCGCTTGCGGGTCGCAGACGCCGCCCCCGCCGGCCTCTGATCAAAGTGCGGCCTCGGCCGTGCCGCCCGCCGCAGATCAGACGGCGCCCGCGCCGGCCGAAAGTCCTGCACCGCCGAGTTCCGCTGCTTCGGAGACAACCTACACGCCGCCCGAGCCCCAGCCGGTCGTGAGCGCGTACCAAGATCCGCCCACCGAGCAACCAGCGCCGGTGGAAGTCGGTTGGGCGCCCCCGCCGATGCTGGTCGACCCGCCGCCGCCCGCACCGGCTCCGGATTACGCGTGGACCGGCGGCTACTGGGCCTGGTACGGCAACTGGATCTGGGTGGCCGGCCGCTGGGCGCCCCCGCCCCGGCCTCACTATCGCTGGATGCCACCCTACTATGACCATCGGGGCGGCCACGTCGTCTTCGTGACCGGCTTTTGGGCCGCACCGAACGTGTCGTTCGTCGCGCCCGCGCTCGGCCTCAGCCTCACGCTCGCCGTGCCCTTGCCGGGCGTCATTCCGGGACCCCCGCCGATGGGACCCGAAGGGGTCTTCGTTCCGCCGCCCCCCGGGTCGGTCTTCGGCATCATCGTGCCCGCGCCAATCGGGACTCCACCCGCCGTGGTGACCGGCGCGCCTCCGGTCGTGAATGTGGGCATGCGGATCAACACCGTCGTCAACAACAACACGACCAACATCACCAACACGACTGTCAACAACACGGTGATCAACAACACCACGATCAACAACATCACCATCGTGGCGCCGGCGAGCGCAACCGCGAATCATCAGGCGGTGAGCCTGAGTGTCCCCGCGCAAGCGCATCTGGCGGCCGCCATGGAGCCGGTCGTGCGCGTGCCGGCACCTAAGCCTGCGAGTGCAAGAGCGATTCCGGCATATGTCCCGGGCCATCCGGTGACCTTGCCGGCGCCGCAGGAGGTGCACGCAGTCGTCCCGCCGGAGCTTGCGCATCCGCAGCCCGCTCGGGAGGCAGCGGCGCCGGCCGAGCGCGCTCCTCCGCAGCGCGGCGCGGCGGCCAATGCCGAGGCTCCGCAAGAAGAGGCCAAGAACAAAGCCGCGGAGGCAGCTGCGGAGCGGAACAAGCAGGCCGCGGAGGCAGCTGCGGAGAGAAACAAGCAGGCCGCGGGGGCGGCCGAGGAGAGAAACAAGGCTGCGGAAGCCGCCGCCGCCAAGCAGCGAGCGGCGCAGGAGGCCGCCGAGCGGAGCAAGCAGGAAGCGGCCGAGCGGAGCAAGCAGGTGGCCGCCGAGGCTGAAGCGAAGAAGCAGGCCGCCGCGGAAGCCGCGGAAAGGGCCAAGCAAGCAGCGGCGGCGGCCGACGCCAAGAAGAAGGCCGAGCAAGCGGCGGAAGCCAAGAAAAAAGCCGAGCAGAAAGGCAAGCAGAATCCGCCGCAGTGAGCGGCGGCGGGCGCGCGAACGCGGCCCGCTACAGGTTCGGAACGTCCCTGCGGATATCGCGGGAGAACTCGGCACTTTGATCCGATTCGCGTGCGCGCTCGCTGATGTATCCGAGGCGGCGCAGCTCCTCGATCGGGTAGCGCCGATCGAGCGCGCCGACTTCGTAGACGTATTCGGGCAAGTATCCCGAGAGCAGCACGCGGTAGCTGAAGGGCAACGGCTGCACGATGCGCTTCAGCATCCGCCACACGAGCGTCGTGCAGTTCCCGGTGATCGTGTGATAGAAGCGCGGAAAGCGCGCGAGCGAATTCGCCTCGTCGACGTAGGCGAGCAGCAGCGAGCGCATCGCCGGAACCGGAAGGTTCAGCCGAAAAAGATAGGTATCCTCGCGGCGCACGTTGGTCCGAAGGCGCACGATGTCGCGCTCGTCGGCGGCGATGACGCAAAGCTCGAACTCCTTGAAGAAGCCGCCGATCTCCGAGAAGGACTGCGTCTTCTCGCGCCGAATCTCGACCGAGAACACCACGTGAGTGCCGTCGTTGAAACCGAATGAGATCAACATGTGCGCGATGGTACGGCCGGACCAATACGACACGATCATGTCGAGGGTGCTCAAAAGGGCGAGATCGTAGCTGCGGCTCTCCCAGCGCGGGGTATAGTCGGTTTGGCTGCGCCAGGCGAAGTTGCGCACGTTCTGCAAGGTCACGCGATCGCCGTTGACCGTTCCGCGCACCATTTGCGCCACATCGTCCGCCCAGGCGCGATCGTTCGAGGGGGACAGGCCGAGCCACCACTTAAGCAAACCGGCGTACGCCAGCGCAAAGGCAAGCAAGGAGGCTGCGAACCAACCGTGCCACAGCCCGATGAGGCAGGCGGCGGCAAACGCGAGCCACGCAGCGCTCGCCGAGGCCTTCGCCGCCCGCCCGCCCGGTGTTCGATACCAGAGCGCCAGGACGCTCCAGGCGGAGGCGATTGCGGCGAGAAGTGCGGCGATGAGCGTGGGCACGGTCCGCGCGGCCTAGTCGATGCCGCGCTCGCTCAGGAATTCGCCGAGTATGCGCGCCGTGTGGCTCTTGCCGGGCTTGCGCGCGATGCCGTCGGGATCTCCCTCCGCCACCACGCGCCCCCCGCCCGCGCCGCCTTCGGGTCCGAGATCGATGATCCAATCCGCCTCGGCCATGACGTCGAGGTTATGCTCGATGACGACCACGGTGTTGCCGGCATCGACCAGGCGCTGGAGCACCTGCACGAGCTTCTCGACGTCGGCCATGTGCAGCCCGACGGTCGGCTCGTCGAGGACGTAGAGCGTGTGCTGGCCGGCGCGGCGCGCGAGGTCGACGCCGGGGGCGTCGGTGCGGGCCTTCGCGAGCTCGGCCACGAGCTTGATCCTCTGGCTCTCGCCCCCCGACAACGTCGGGCTCGGCTGGCCGAGGCTCAGGTATCCAAGCCCCACGTCCTTGAGGAGCTGCACGGGGTGCTGCACGCTGCGCTGAGCGGCGAAGAACTCGGCCGCGTCGTCGACGGCGAGCGAGAGCGTCTCGCCGATGCTCTTGCCCTTGAACAGAATACCCAAGGTCTCCGAATTGAAACGGCGGCCGCCGCACACATCGCAGAGCACCTGCACGTCCGGCAGGAAGCTCATCTCGATGCGCTGCATCCCCTGGCCCTCGCAGGCCTCGCACCGGCCGCCGGCGGTATTGAAGGAGAAACGGCTGGCGGTGAAGCCCCGGATGCGCGCGTCGGTGGTCTCGGCGTACAGCCGGCGGATCGAATCCCAGAACCCGACATAGGTCGCGGGACAGGAGCGCGGCGTCTTGCCGATCGGCGTCTGGTCGACCTCGAGCACGCGGCTCACCCACTCCCAGCCTTCGATCGATTCGCAGCCTTGGGGCCGGACCTCGCCGCCGCGGCCTTTGGCGCTGCGCGGGCGGCGCGCGAGCAGCCGCTTGAGATTGCCGAGGAGCACGTCGCGGGCCAACGAGGACTTGCCCGAGCCCGACACGCCGGTGATCACCGTCAAGCGGCCGAGGGGAATGGTGGCATCGACCTTGCGCAGGTTGTGCAGGGATGCCCCGCCGATGCGGATCGATGGAGTATCGCCGCCGACGCGGCGGCGCCGGCCCCTCGAATGCTTGAGCGGGGCGGCCAGGCAGCGGCCCGTCGGGGAGCCGCTCTGGCGCGCGAGCTCCGCGGCGGTTCCTTGAGCGACGAGCCGTCCGCCGCGCTTGCCGGCGCCGGGGCCCAAATCGATCACGTGGTCGGCGCGGCGAATCGTGTCCTCGTCATGCTCGACCACGACCAGCGTGTTGCCCTTGCTGCGCAGCCGCTCGAGCGTGTCGAGGAGCACGAGGTTGTCGCGCGGGTGCAGCCCGATGGTCGGCTCGTCGAGAACGTAGCACACGCCTTGCAGGTTCGAGCCGAGCTGAGCGGCCAGCCGGATGCGCTGCGCCTCGCCGCCGGAGAGCGTCGGCGCCGCCCGATTGAGCTGCAGGTACCCGAGACCGACGTCGCACAGGAACGCGGTGCGCGCGCCAAGCTCGGCGACGAGATCGCGAGCGATGTCGATCTCGCGGCCCGCAAGTTTGAGCTTGCGCAGGGTCTCCGCGAACTCCGCCACCGGCAGATCGGTGAGCGCGGCGATCGAGCGGCCGCGGAACAGCACATGGCGCGCCACCGGATTGAGGCGCTCGCCGGCGCAGTCCGCGCACGCCGCCGGATCGGCGTCCTCGCCGGCGCCCTGCCACTGCGCTTCCTCGCCGGTTTGCTCGGCGTCGAACTCGGCAAGCGCGAGCCCCGTGCCGTAGCAGCTCTTGCACCAGCCGTGCCGCGAATTGAAGGAGAACAATCGCGGGTCGAGCTCCGGAAAGCCGGTGCCGCAGTTGGGGCAGGCGCGCTTGGTCGAGAACACCGCCGGTGTGCCGCCCTTGCCCTCTGCATCGCCATGGACGTGCACCACGCCCCGCCCATGCTCGAGCGCCGCGCCGAGCGCATCGCGCAGTTCGCGCTCCGTACTGGCGCTGACCGTGAACGAGGCGACCGGCAGCTCGATGTTGTGCTCGACGAACCGATCGAGCCGCGGCCACTTGGCCGTCGGCAGCAGCTCCCCGTCGACCCGCAGCTCGCGAAACCCCTTGCCGCGCGCCCATTTCGCGAGCGCGGTGTAGAGCCCCTTGCGTGCGACGATCAGCGGCGCGAGCAGCGCGATCTTGCGGCCGCGGTATTCCTTGAGGAGGCGCGCGGCGATCAGGTCCGCGGATTGCGGCTCGATGCGCGCTTCGCAAACCGGGCAGTACTGAACCCCGAGCTTCACGTAGAGGAGGCGCAGGAAGTGATAGATCTCCGTGAGCGTCGCCACGGTGCTCTTGCGGCCGCCCCGGCTGGTGCGCTGCTCGATGGCCACGGTCGGCGGAATACCGAAGATCGCGTCCATGTCGGGGCGGGAGGCCGGTTGCACGAATTGCCTCGCATAAGCATTGAGCGACTCGAGATAGCGGCGCTGTCCCTCGGCGAACAAGATGTCGAACGCGAGCGTGCTCTTGCCGCTTCCGGATACGCCCGTGATGACGGTGAATCGATTGCGCCGCAGATCGACATCGATGTCTTGCAGGTTGTGCTCGCGCGCACCACGGATCTCGATGCTCCCCGAGCCGAACGAGCTCGCCGGCCGGACGTCCGCATCGTTCACTGCCGCACCGAACGCAGCAGGGGACACGGCCTCCGCGAGCGCCCGTCCGGTATGCGAAGCGGCCAGGCGCATGAGGTCGGCGGGTGTGCCCGCGCCGACGACGGTTCCGCCGCCGTCGCCGCCCTCGGGGCCCAAGTCGATGATCCAATCGGCGGCGCGCGCCACGTCCAGGTTGTGCTCGATGACGATGAGCGAGTGGCCGGCTTCGATGAGCCGCCGGAAGGCGCGCAGGAGCTTCGCCACGTCGTCGAAATGCAGGCCCGTCGTCGGCTCATCGAACAAGAACAGCGACCCGCGTTTCGCGCCCGCCGAGTCCTTGGTCCTCGCGGCCCGCTTCTTGACCGAGCCGGCCTGCGCCGCGCTCTCGGCCAGATGGCCTGCGAGTTTGAGCCGCTGCGCTTCGCCCCCCGAGAGCGTCGGGACGGGTTGACCCAGGCGCAGGTAGTCGAGTCCGACTTCGGCGAGCGGGGCGAGCCGCAGGCAGACTTCGGTGTCCGATTTGAAGACCTCGAGAGCTTCCGACACGGTGAGATCGAGCACGTCCGCGATGCTCAAGTCCGCGAACCCATCGCGCGGCAACTTGCACTCGAGGACCTCCGGCCGGTAGCGTCGGCCGTTGCAGTCCGGACAGCGCAGGTACACATCGGACAGAAACTGCATCTCGACGTGCTCGAAACCGTTGCCGCCGCAGGCCGGACAGCGGCCGTTGCCTGAATTGAAGCTGAAGGTGCCCGCGGTGTACTTGCGCGCGTGCGCCTCGGGGAGCCGAGCGAACAGCTGGCGCACGGCGTCGAACGCGCCGACGTAGCTCGCGGGATTGGAGCGGGTCGTGCGGCCGATCCGCGTCTGATCGACCATGATGACCTCATCGATGAGATGAGCGCCGTCGAGGCCGCCGTGTCTGCCGGGATTCTCGGTGGGCTTGCCGTGCGCGCGCCTGAGCGCCGGGTAGAGCACGTCGTGAATCAGCGTCGATTTGCCCGAACCGCTCACGCCCGTGACGCAGACCAGCCGATTGAGCGGAAAATCCACATCGATGTTCTTCAGGTTGTGCTCGGCGGCGCCTTCGATGCGCAAGATGCCGGCATCCGGGCGGGGCCCTCCGCCCGGCGGTATCTCGACCCGCCGGCGATGCAGAAGATAGTCGGCCGTGAGCGAGCCCCGTGCGTGCGCCAGGGCGGGCAGCCGCCCATCGAACACGATCTCGCCGCCGTGCTCTCCGGGACCGGGCCCCATGTCGATCAGGCGGTCCGCCGCCTGCATCACCTTCGGGTCGTGCTCGACCACGAGCAACGTATTGCCGGCATCGCGCAGCCGCTGCATCACCCCGACGATTCGCCCCACGTCGCGGGCGTGCAGGCCGATGGAAGGCTCGTCGAGTACGAACAGCGTATTGACCAGCGAGGTCCCGAGCGCCGTGGTGAGATTGATCCGCTGCACCTCCCCGCCGGACAGCGTGCGCGACTGCCGGTCGAGATTGAGGTATCCGAGCCCCACTTCGGTCAAGTAGCGGAGCCGC
>JBEKVP010000086.1:0-8137 GCA_049513935.1 Steroidobacteraceae bacterium | reverse complement strand
ATCAGTGGGCGATCTCCACCTTCCAGGGCTACGCCGGCGGCGAGCAGCGCTCGTTCGCCGCGCGCGGGCCCGGCTACGGCATCGCGGGCATCCGCGTCGACGGCAACGATTTCCTCGCCGTGCATGCGGTCACCGAATGGGCGGCGCAGCGCGCGCGCACCGGCGCCGGACCGACTTTGATCGAGCTCGTGACCTATCGTGCAGCCGCGCATTCCACGAGCGACGATCCGGCGCGCTACCGCGCCAAGGACGATCAGGAGCATTGGCCGCTCGGCGATCCCATCGAGCGGCTCAAGCAGCATTTGATCAAGCTCGGCGAGTGGTCCGAGGATCGCCACCGCGCGCTCAGCGCCGAGCTCGAGGCGCTGGTGGCGGCGAGCTGGCAAGAGGCCGTGACCTACGGAACGATGACCGAGGGTCCCAAGCTCAACGCCGATCTCATGTTCGAGGACGTGTTCAAGGAGATGCCGAAGCATCTCTCCAAGCAGCGCGAGCAGATGCGCGCGGAGCGCGGGTCCTAGCCGATGGCCAGCATGAACATGATTCAGGCGCTCAACTCCGCCATGGACATCATGCTCGGGCGTGATGCGTCCGTGGTGCTGATGGGCGAGGACATCGGGTACTTCGGCGGCGTGTTCCGCACCACCGAGGGGCTGCAGCGCAAGTACGGCGAGCACCGCGTGCTCGATACGCCGATCGCCGAAGGCGGCATCGTCGCCGCCGCGATCGGCATGGCGGTGAACGGGCTGCGGCCGGTCGCGGAGATCCAATTCGCCGACTACATTTATCCGGGATTCGATCAGATCGTGAGCGAGCTCGCGCGGCTGCGCTATCGCAGCGCCGGCGAGTTTCACGCGCCGGTAACGATCCGCACGCCCTGCGGCGGCGGCATCCGCGGCGGACAGACCCATTCGCAAAGCCCTGAAGGGATCTTCACGCACGTGAGCGGCTTGAAGGTCGTGATGCCCTCCAATCCGTACGACGCCAAGGGCCTCTTGATCACGGCCATCGAGGATGACGACCCGGTGATCTTCTTCGAGCCGAAGCGCCTCTACAACGGGCCATTTGACGGCGATTCCAACAAGCCCGCCGTGCCCTGGAGCACGCACCCCAAGGGTCAGGTGGGCGAGGGTCACTACACGGTGCCGTTCGGCAAGGCCGATGTGGTGCGCAAGGGCTCGCAACTGACCATCATCACCTACGGCACGATGGTGTTCGTGGCGCTCGCGGCCGCGGCGTCGCTCGGAGTCGATGCCGAGGTCATCGACTTGCGCTCGCTGGTGCCGCTCGATGTGGACACGCTGGTCGCCTCGGTGAAGAAGACCGGCCGCTGCGTCGTAGCCCACGAGGCGACGCGCTTTTCGGGATTCGGGGCGGAGATCCTCTCGGTGGTGCAGGAGGAGTGTTTCTGGAGCTTGGAGGCGCCGATTCAACGCGTCGCCGGTTGGGATACACCGTACCCCCATGCCTTCGAGTGGGAATACTTCCCCGGCCAGGCTCGAGTCGCTGCGGCCATCAAGGCCGTGATGGAGTCGCCGTGAGCCAATTCATATTCAAGATGCCGGATCTGGGTGAGGGCACGGTCGAGGCGGAGATCGTCGCGTGGCACACCGAGCCCGGCGCGCAAGTGAGCGAGGATCAAGTGATCGTCGAGGTCATGACCGACAAGGCCGCGGTCGAAGTGCCTGCTCCCGTCAGCGGGCGCGTCGTGTCGGTCACCGGCGCGCCCGGCGACAAAGTCGCCGTCGGCTCGCCGCTCATCGTCTTCGAAGTGGGCGCGCCGGCTACCCCGGCCAAGGCCGCCGCTGCGACGCCCGCGCCTCGGCCCGCCTCGCCCGCCGCGGCGTCGCCTGCCGCCGGTTCGCCGGCCGCTGCAACGCCGGCCGCTGCAACGCCGTCCACCGCAACGCCGGCCGCCCGCGCGGCGCCCGCGTCCGCCCCCGCGGGCCGCATCATGACCTCGCCCGCCAATCGGCGGCGCGCGCGCGAGGCCGGCATCGACCTTGCGACTGTCGTCGGCACGGGACCGGGCGGGCGCATCGTGCGCGAGGACCTGGCGGCGGCGAGCGACGCTTCGGGCGCTGGCGCGGGCAGGGCGGCGACGCCGGCGCCGCAGGCGGAAGTCCCCACCGGATCGCCGGCCGCCGGATCGCCGGCCGCCGGATCGCCGGCCGCCGCATCGGCGGCGGGCGAGACCACCGAGATCAAGGTCATCGGCCTGCGCCGGCTGATCGCGGAACGCATGAGCGAGGCCAAACGCACCATTCCGCATTTCGCGTACGTCGAGGAGGTCGACGTCACCGAGCTCGAAGCGCTGCGGCAGCACCTGAACAGCAAGCTTGCGAAGGGTGAGCCCACATTCACTTACCTACCGTTGATCGTGACGGCCTTGACGCGGGTGCTCGAGTCGTTCCCGCAATGCAACGTGCTCTACGACGCCGCGCGCGCCGTGCTGATTCGTCATCGCGCCGTGCATGTGGGCATCGCCACGCAGACTCCGGATGGGCTCAAGGTACCGGTGGTGCGCCAGGCCCAAGCGCTGGCATTGCCGCAGCTCGCCGCCGAGATCCGCCGCGTGACCGAGCGGGCGCGCACGAACAAGGCGACGCGCGACGAGCTGGTCGGCTCCACGATCACGGTCACGAGCCTCGGAAAGCTCGGCGGCATCGCCTCGACGCCCATCATCAATGCCCCGGAAGTGGCAATCATCGGGCTCAACAAGTCGGTGGAGCGTCCGGTGGTCCACCAAGGCGCGGTGGCGATCCGGCGAATCATGAACTTATCGTCTTCATTCGATCACCGGTTCGTGGACGGTTATGATGCTGCTGCGATGATTCAAGCGCTCAGGGAGCTGCTCGAGCATCCGGCGATGATTTTCATTCCCAAGGTGAATGCCCCATGACTGCACAGGCCCAAACTGCCCAAGCCCAACGAGCGACTGCGGAACCCCAGCGACCGGCCTTCGGCACGGTCCTCGCACCGCAAATGGCGACCGCCACCTATCATGACGGCCGCTGGAGCAAATCCGAGCTGAAGCCGGTCGGCGCGATCGAGCTGTCCCCGGCGGCGCACGTGCTGCATTACGCGAGCACTTGCTTCGAGGGCTTCAAGGCCTTCCGCCACGCCGACGGGTCGGTGCACACGTTCCGCATGGATCGCCACATACAGCGCATGCGTCAGAGCGCGCGGCAACTGGTGTTGCCCGAGCCCGATGCGGCGCAGCTCGCCGACATGGTGCGCACCGTGATCTCGCGCTGCCGCGACTCGGTGCCGGCGGCCCCGGGAGCGCTGTACCTGCGGCCGATCCTGTTCGGCACCACGGCCAACATCGGCGCCGCGGCGACGCCGGCGAGCGATGCCTTGCTGTTGGTGCTCGCGAGTCCGGTTTGGGACTATTTCGCCGGGGGCATGAAACCGCTGCGGATCCTCGTCGACGACGAGAACACGCGCTCGGCGGCGCAGATGGGTATGGTGAAGACCGGCGGCAATTACGCCGCGGCGATGGGTCCCACCTTGAACGCGCGCGCCAAGTACCAGGTCGACCAGGTGCTGTTCTGTCCGGGCGGCGAGGTGCAGGAGACGGGTGCCGCCAACTTCCTGTTGATTCGCGACGGTGAGCTCATGACCCGGGGCCTCGACAGCACGTTTCTACACGGGGTGACGCGCGATTCGCTGCTCACGCTGGCGCGCGACCGCGGCTTTAAGGTGTCGGAGCGTGTGTTCGATGTGAAGGAGATGCTCGAGTGGGTGAAGTCCGGCGAGGCGGCGTTGTCGGGTACCGCGGCCGTGCTTGCGGGCGTCGGCACTCTGATCTATCGCGGCGCGGAGCATCGGGTGGCGGGCGGCGATGTCGGTCCGCACACCCGCGCGCTGCGGGCGCAGCTAGTGGCGATTCAACAAGGAGAAGCACCGGACCGGCACGGCTGGCTCGAGCGGGTGTGAGCGCGGAAGGACGATGCGAATGAGCGGCGCCGGCGGCGCCTGGGCCAACTGGCTCGGCTAGTACTCTTCGCGGTCTTCGTCGTCTTCGTCGTCGAGGTCGTCGTCATCATCCTCGTCGTCTTCGTCGTCCCAATCCTCGTCCTCGTCTTCGTCCTCTTCCGCATCCTTTTCGGCCTTGGAGCCCGACCATCCCTCGGGTTCCTCGGTGAGCTCCAAGTCGAGCTCCGCCCAACCGTCCACGTCCAGCTCCTCGACGTCGCCATCGAGATGCTGGATCTCGACGACTTCCCGATCCTCGTCGACGCGCAGAACCTGGAACGTCTCGTCGTTTTCCAGGTCCTCGTACCACTGTCCGACGGTCGGCTCGTATTCTCTACCCACGGAAGATCGTCCTTCTTGAACTGCTGTGCTGGTCGGTACGCCGCATATTAGGGGAGGCCGCTCCGCGAAGTAAATGGCAATATTGCCTACCCATGAACGCCGCAGATCGTAAATTGAGCGCTCGCCGCCTGATCGACGCCAAGCGCGTGATCGTGAAGGTCGGCTCCGCGCTGCTGGTCGACGCCGAGAAGGGTCGGCTCAACCGCGCATGGCTCGAGAGCTTCGTGGCGGACATCGCTCGGATGCGAAAGCGCGGTCAGGAGGTCATCTTGGTTTCCTCCGGCGCGATCGCGCTCGGGCGACGGCATCTTAAGCTGAATCAGGGCAAGCTGAAACTCGAGGAGAGCCAGGCCGCTGCGGCCGTCGGCCAGATTCGGCTCGCGCACGCCTACAAGGAGCTCCTGGAGGCGCACGAAATCACCGTGGCGCAGATCCTTCTGACCTTGGGCGACACCGAGCAGCGCCGCCGCTACCTCAATGCCCGCGGCACCATCAATACGCTTCTGTCCCTCGGGGCAGTGCCCGTCATCAACGAGAACGACACCGTGGCCACCGCCGAGATCCGCTACGGCGACAATGATCGGCTCGCGGCGCGGGTCGCGCAGATGACGGCCGCCGACTGTCTGGTGCTCCTCTCGGACATCGACGGGCTCTACACCGCAAATCCGAACGAGGATCCGCAGGCCGAGTTCCTCGCGCGCGTGCTCGACATCACCCCGGCCATCGAGGCCATGGCGGGCGGCACCACGAGCGCGATGGGGACCGGCGGCATGCAGACGAAGATCGCGGCCGCGAAGATCGCCGTGGGCGCCGGTTGTCACTTGTGCATATCGAAGGGCGCCCATCAGACTCCGCTCAAGCGCATCGAGGAGGGAGCGCGCTGCACCTGGTTCGTGCCGTCCTCGACACCTTCTGCGGCGCGCAAGCAATGGATCGCCGGGACGCTGCGTCCGGCCGGGGCGATCAGCGTCGATGAAGGAGCGGTGCGCGCCTTGATGCAAGGCAAAAGCCTGCTGCCGGCCGGGGTCACGCGGGCGGTCGGGCGGTTCGATCGCGGCGATACCGTGAGCATCGTCGGGCCCGATGGCGTCGAGGTGGCGCGCGGGATCTGCGCCTATTCGGACAGCGACGCGGCCCGCATCATCGGGCGCAAGTCCGGCGAGATCGAAACAGTGCTGGGATTTCGCGGCCGCGATGAGATCGTGCATCGCGACGACCTGGTCTTGTTGAGGGCGGAGTGATGGTGGCGAACCTCATGGACTCGATCGGGCGCGCGGCGCGGGCGGCGGCGCCCACGCTCGAGCTCGCATCGAGCGATCAGAAGAATCGCGCGCTTGGAGCGGCCGCCGAGGCGCTAGGTGCCCGACATCGCGAGATACTCGCCGCCAACGAGCAGGATATGCAGGGGGCGCGCTCGCAAGGCGCGAACGCCGCGTTGCTCGACCGCTTGAAGCTCGACGACAAGCGCATCGACTCGATGGCGCGGGCGCTCGAGGATATCGCCGCTCTGCCCGATCCCATCGGCACGGTGCTCGCCGAGTGGACCCGGCCGAACGGCTTGCGGATTCAGCGCCGCCGCGTTCCGCTGGGCGTGATCGGGATCATTTACGAGAGCCGCCCGAACGTCACCGCGGATGCGGGTGCGCTGTGCTTGAAATCCGGCAACGCCGTTATCCTACGGGGCGGATCGGAGAGCGCGCGCTCGAACGGCGCCGTGCACGCATGCTTGCAGGCGGGGCTCGCGGCCGCAGGTCTACCGGGCGCCTCGATCCAGCTGGTGCCGACCACGGATCGTGCCGCCGTCGGCTATATGCTCGCCGAGATGCGCCGGCACATCGACGTCATCGTGCCGCGGGGCGGCAAGCAGCTCATTGCACGGGTGCAGGAGGAGGCGCGGGTGCCGGTGATCGGACACCTCGAGGGCGTCTGTCACGTGTTCGTCGAGCGCGCCGCGAATCTCGAGATGGCGCGCGCGATCGTGCTCAACGCGAAGCTGCGCCGCACCGGCGTCTGCGGCGCCGCGGAAACGCTGCTCGTGGACCGCGGCTGCGCCGACACGCATCTCGGACCGCTGGTCAAGGCGTTGCTCGACGCGGGCTGCGAGGTGCGCGGGGATGCGGCCGCCGCGCACGTCGATGCGCGCGTCAAGAGCGCCGCCGAGCAGGATTGGTACACCGAGTACCTCGACGCCATCATTGCCGTACGCGTGGTCGACGGCGTGGACGCGGCCATCGCGCACATCGGCACGTACGGATCGCAGCACACGGACTGCATCGTCACCGACGATACCGCGGCCGCCGAACGGTTCCTCACGCGCGTCGACAGCGCCATCGTCCTGCACAACGCGTCGACGCAGTTCGCCGACGGCGGCGAGTTCGGGATGGGCGCGGAGATCGGCATCAGCACGGACAAGTTTCACGCGCGCGGTCCGGTCGGCGTCGAGCAGCTCACGAGCTACAAGTATGTGGTGCGCGGCAGCGGCCAGCTGCGCGGCTAGTTCGCGCTCAGCCGAGCGCGGCGAGCGAGGCGAGCCAGCGGCGCACCTCGGCCGGGCCCGCGAGGCGCCACTGCCCCTCGATCCGATCGCCCACGGCGATCGAAATACCCCCCATGCTCTCCGCGAGTCTCAACCCATCGCGGTCGGTGAGATCGTCGCCGACGAACACGGGCGTGCGGCCCTTGAACGGCGGCTCGCGCATGAAGGCTTCGGCCGCCGTCGCCTTGGTGACTCCTTGGGGTTTGATCTCGAGCACCATCTTGCCTTCCTGAACGTGGTATCCGGACACCGCCCGTGCGGCGGCGTCGACCGCTCGGCGCGCGGCCTCCTCGAGGCGCGGCGCCAGGCGAAAGTGCACCGCGAGCGTGGCCCCCTTGTCTTCGAGCAAGGTGCCCGGATGTGCGTCGACGAAAGCAGCCAACCAAGCGCGCGCGCCGTCCAACCGCACGTCGCGATCGTGCGCGCCATGAAGGGTGCCCGACGCCGAGCGCCGCTCGAGTCCGTGCAATCCCGCGGCGGGCAGCCGCAAAGGCGCGAACAGCCGATCCACGACGTCGATACGCCGCCCGCTCACCAGTGCAAGGGCGCCGCCGAGCGTCTGCGCGACGCGCGCCAGCAGGTCCTTGAGCTCGCGGTCCACGGCGACCCCCGACGGCGTGTCGGCGAGCTCGAGCAAGGTGCCGTCGACATCGAGGAACAGACACCACTCGCGAGACGGAACCGGACTATGCATCGTGCAAAACCATAGCGCAGTGTGACGCTCCGGGCCACGTGTAATTATTACACGGCAGCCGCCGTTGACGTCGATGACGGCAGGATGGCCTCGACCATGGCAGACTGAGCGAAGATTTAGGTATTTTGTCGCGGCGGCATCTCGCCGATTTTCGACGGCACTCGAGGAGACGCGGTGTTCCGTTCGGTCATATTGCGCATCGTGCTGCCGCTCGCCCTCGCTTCGTGCGTGGTCGCCTATTTCGGTCTGCCCTACATTCAGCGGCTGCTCGCCGAATGGTTCAGTGCCGACGTCGAGGCGCGCGCGCAGCTGGTGATGCAGACCGTGCAGGACCCGCTCGCCGAGCTCATCGGCCAGGGGAGCGAGGCGCGCTTGCGCAATTACCTCGCCAAGGTGACCGCGGACGAGCGTCTGCTCGGCCTGCTCGTGTGCCGGCCCGACGGCACGACGATCGCGAAGAGCGAGCGGGCGCCGCCGGCGATCTCGTGCGAGGAGGACGGGAAGGCGAAACCCTTCTCCGCGAGCATCGTGCAGCTGCCTTCGGGGTCGGTCGAGGTGTCACGCTTCGATTTCGATACGGCGCG
>JBEKVP010000085.1:0-8184 GCA_049513935.1 Steroidobacteraceae bacterium | reverse complement strand
AGGCGACCGATCTCATCGGCGGCCTTCTGGAGCGGGAGCTCGGTGCAGCGAAGCTCACTGCCGAGAATCGCGAGTTCGCCGCCGCACAATTCATTTTCATGGTGGTCGCGTTGCCCCAGCGCCGCGCGATGGGTTATGGACCCCCCATGACGGAGGGCGAGCTCGAGGCCTGGGCCGGCAAGGTGGTCGGACTCTTTCTCGACGGATGCCGAGGTCTCGACGCATGAAATGGATCGCCGCGGCGTGCATCGTTGCCGGGATTTGCGCGACCGAGCGGCCCGCGCACGCTTGGGGCGACGAGGGGCACGAGGCCATCGGACTCATCGCCCTCAACTATCTCACGCCCGCAACTCGCGCCCGCGTCGAGCTCATCCTCGCAGGCGACGACAGCGGTCTGGTCGCGCGCGACATCGCGCACGAGGCGACTTGGGCCGACAAGTATCGCGACTCGGATCGCAACGGAACGCGCCAGCGCTACGACGCCACGCGCGACTGGCATTTCGTCGATCTCGAGATCCACGGCGGCGCGGACTTGAATCGCGCCTGCTACGGCCGGCCGCAACTGCCGGCAGGCGCGCCGGCATCGCAGGGCCCGGCGGAGGACTGCGTGGTGGATAAGATCGAGGAGTTCTCCGCGGAGCTCGCCGATTCTCGCACCAGCGATCGGGAGCGGCGGCTCGCGCTGCAGTTTCTCCTGCATTTCGTCGGCGACCTGCATCAGCCCCTGCACGCGAGCGACGATCACGATCAGGGAGGCAACCGCAAGATCGCGCGCGGTCCCGGCCTGCCCGAGAACGACCTGCACCATGACTGGGACACCGCTTTCGTCGAGCGGCTGGGCGCCGATCCGGCCGCCATCGCGCAGCGCCTGACCGCCGGCATCACCGACGCCGAGCGACGGCAATGGGTGCTCGGCACGCCGGGCGATTGGGCGCTTGAAAGCTACGCCGTGGCGAACGCACACACGTACGGCATGTTGCCCTCGCCCGATGCTGTCGGGCAGTACCGTCTGACGGACGCGTACGTCGCGGATGCTGTCGCGGTGACGGCGCAGCAGCTGAAGAAAGCCGGAGTGCGCCTGGCGTTCATGCTGAACCGATGCCTCCCATGAGCCGATCTGTGGCAAGCTGACTGTTCGGGTGCGCGGAGGGCCCGCCGGCCGAGGGCGAATGATGGAAGCGAGTGGTTCGGGAACGGGGACAGCGGGTCTTTGGCTTGGGTTCGACACCGGCGGCACGTTCACCGACGCGGTGCTGCTGGCCGAGGGCCGGCGCGTGGTCGCGAGCGCCAAGGCGCTCACCACACCGTGGGATCTCGCCATCGGGATCGGCAAGGCGCTCTCCGCGGTGCTCGATACGGTGCCCGCAGGCGCGAGCCGCACCGATGTGACGCTCGTGTCGGTGTCGACCACGCTCGCGACCAACGCCGTGGTCGAGAATCGTTTCAGTCCGGTGTGCACGCTCTTGATCGGCTTCGACGACGCCATGGCCGAGCGCGCAGGTGTTGGGCGCCACGGCACCGGCGCACTGGTCCGCGTCGACGGGGGGCACGGGGCGACGGGTGAGGAATCCGCGCCGCTCGATGAGGCCGCCGTAGAGCGCGCGGTGAGCGATTACGACGCGCGCGTCGAGGCGTTCGCAGTGGCAGCCAATTTCTCGGTGCGCAATCCCGCGCACGAATTGCGCGCGCGCCAGATCATCCGTTCCCTGTCGAGAAAACCGGTGACCTGCGCGCACGAGCTGAGCTCGAAGCTCGACGCGCCGCGCCGTGCGCTGACCGCGGTGCTGAATGCGCGCCTCACGCCTCAAATACGCCATCTCATCGAGGCGCTCTCCAAGGTGCTCGCAGAGGAGTCGATCGATGCGCCGCTCATGATCGTCAAAGGCGACGGCTCGTTGATGCGCGCCGACGTGGCGCTCGAGTACCCGGTCGAGACCATACTCTCGGGCCCGGCGGCGAGCGTGGTGGGCGCGGGGTTTCTCACCGGGCTCGCGGACTTCGTGGTGTCGGATATGGGCGGCACGACGACCGACATCGCGGTCGTGGCGGGCGGCCGTCCCGCGATCCGCGCCGAGGGCGCATTGGTCGGCGGCTGGCGCACCATGGTGGAGGCCGTCGATGTGCGCACCAGCGGTCTCGGCGGCGACAGCGAGGTGTGCTTCGACCGGCAGGTCCGGCTGCGCGTCGGACCCCGCAAGGCGATGCCCCTCAGCTTGTTGGCGCAGCATTTTCCCGATGTGCTCGAGGACCTGCGGGCGACCGCTGAGCTCGCGCATCCTCCGGAACTCGCGACGCAGTACGCGCTGCGCAATCCGGACCGGTCTGCGCCTTTGCATATGTCGCCGATCGAGCGCCGCATCTTCGACTCCTTGGAACTCGCGCCTCGTCAGGTGTCGGCGCTGGTGCGCAACGCCTCGGGTCTCGAGGCGCTGCGCCGGCTCGCCGATGCCGGACTCGCCACGCTCGCAGCCTTCACGCCGAGCGATGCCATGCATGTGCTCGGGCGGCAGAGCGGATGGTGCCGCGAGGCAGCCGAGTGCGGTGCGCGCATTCTCGCGATCGAGGAGCGCAACGCCCGGGCGGCGAACGTGGGCGCCACGCCGGAGGAGATCTGTGAGCGCACCTTTGAGCATGTGGTGCGCGAGAGCGCGCGTGTGCTGCTGGCGGCGGGGCTCGCGCACGATCCCGGTCTCGAGGCGCCGCCGCGCGGCTGGGGCGTGCTCGGCGAGCGCCTGATCGAAGCCGTCGCCGCCGGCCGGCGCTTCTCGAACCTCATTCAGGCGGACTTGAGTTTGGCGCAGCCGCTGGTCGCGATCGGGGCCCCGGTCGGCGCCTATTATCCCGAGATCGCGCGGAGGCTCGGTGTGCCGCTCTCCATTCCCGCGCATGCCGAGGTCTGCAACGCGGTGGGAGCCGTCGCGGGCGTGGTGTCGCAGACCGTCGAGATTCTGGTCAACCAGCCGACTTTCAAAGTCTTTCGAGTCCACGATCCCGCCGGCAGCCGAGACTATCCCGAGCCGGAACCCGCGCTCGAGCATGCCGAGCGCGCCTCGCGCGCACTCGCGCTCAGCGCGGCGCGGCGCGCCGGCGCAGCCGACCCGCACGTCGACACGAGCGTCAGCGAAAAGCGCGCGCAGGTGGGTCCGGGGAGCGATTATCTCGCGGAAGCGGTGGTGCGCTCGACCGCCGTGGGCAGGCCGTTGGTGGGCCACGAGCGCGCGCGTATCGGATAAATGCATACCGCCCGCGGCGGCATATCAAAACTCTATCGCCGTCGACTGGAAATCGCGGTGCTCGCGGCCCCGGCGCCGCGTCATCTTCCCTATAATCGAATTCATGAAACAACCCGACGAGACGCTCGGACGCCGTAGTCGGCGCCGCCCTGGATCGACCGAGGCCAGCCACGCTGTGTTCGATCGCACACGCGCCTATCGGCATCTGCGCAATCCGTTCGAGCCGATGAAGGTGTTCTCGGACGATCAGGTGGCGGCCATTCACGAAGCGGCGCTCACGATGCTCGAGACGCAGGGCATGAAGGTCCTGTCCGCCGATGCTCGCGCTCGCTACCAGAGCGCCGGTGCGAAAGTCGATGAATCGACGCAGGTCGTGCGGATCGACCGGGGACTCACGACTGCCTCTCTCGCGACGACGCCGCACGATGTAACCCTGCACGCGCTCGACCCGGAGCGCCACGTTCCGCTCACCAAAGGGTGCGTCGCGTTCGCACCGACCTCGGGACCCCCCAACATCATGGACACGGCACGCGGGCGGCGCGCGGGAACGTTCGAGGACTTTTGCAACCTCGTCAAGCTTTGTCAGAGCTTCGAGATCATTCACGTGCTGGGCGGCGCGACCGAGCCGCAGGATCTGCCCGTGCAGGTCCGCCACCTGCACGTGACGCGGGCGCAGCTCACGCTGTGCGACAAAATCCCGTTCATCTTTTCGCGCGGCCACCGGCAGGTCGCCGATAACTTCGAGCTCATCCGGCTGGCGCATGGCATCTCGCCCGAGGAGTTCAGCTCGAGGCCCTACGTCTACACCATCATCAACACCAATTCCCCGCTGCAGCTCGACGTACCGATGTGCGACGGCATCGTGGATTTTGCCGCCGCCGGCCAGGTGCTCATCGTCACCCCGTTCACGCTCGCGGGTGCGATGGCGCCGGTCACGATCGCGGGCGCGCTCACCTTGGCACACGCCGAATTTCTGGCGGGACTCGTGCTCGCGCAGATCGTGAAACCGGGAGCACCGCTCGTCTACGGCAGCTTCACGTCGAACGTGGACATGAAATCCGGATCGCCCGCGTTCGGGACGCCGGAATACGTCAAGGCAGCCTTCGGCGCGGGCCAACTCGCGCGCTTCCTCGGTCTGCCGTGGCGCTCCTCAAACGCGACCGCAGCGAACATCCCCGACGCGCAATCCGCCTACGAGTCGCAGATGAGCCTCTGGGGCGCCCTGTTCGGCGGCTGCAATTTCGTGCTGCACGCGGCCGGCTGGCTCGAGAGCGGACTTACCACCTCGTACGAGAAGTTCATACTCGACATCGAGATGCTGCAGATGTTCGCGGAGGTTTTCCAGCCCGTCGGCGCCGCGCCGGTCGATCTCGCGCTCGAGGCGGTGTCCGAGGTGGGGCCGGGAGGGCATTTCTTCGGATGTGCGCACACCATGGAGCGCTACCGCAGCGCCTTCTATGCGCCGCTGGTATCCGATTGGCGCAATTACGGGACCTGGGCGGAGGACGGCGCCAAGACTGCGACCGAGCGCGCGAGCGGTATCTGGCAGAATACGCTGGCGCGTTATGTCGCCCCGAAGCGCGCCCCCGAAGTGGTCGAAGCGCTGGATGCGTACGTGGCGCGTCGGACCGAGGAGGGGGGAGCACCGCCCGTGACTTGAGCGTGTCGCGTCTGGGCTCGCCGCCGTCGCGATTTTACAAGTCCTCGGGGCAGCATGGACTTACCATGGCGTGCTGGGTTCGCGCGTAACATACCGTAGCTGCTCATAAAAAAACTCTTGGAGATGTAGATGTCAGAGCCGGCCGAGGGCGAATTTGACCTGAACTCGCTCAATGACGAAGAGCTCACCGAGCAAGTTCACGACGACCTGTATAACGGCCTCAAGCCCGAGGTCGAGCAAGCGACGCGGATTTTCCTGAAGCGGGGATGGTCCGCCGAGAAGGTGTTGAACGATGCCTTGGTGGAAGGTATGCGCATCGTCGGCATCGACTTCCGCGACGGCATCCTGTTCGTGCCCGAAGTGCTGCTCGCCGCGAACTCGATGAAAGGCGGCATGGAGATCCTGCGGCCGCTGCTGGCGGAGACCGGGGTCGAGCCGATCGGCAAGATCGTCATCGGCACCGTCAAGGGCGACATCCACGACATCGGCAAGAACCTGGTATCGATGATGCTCGAGGGCGCCGGCTTCGAGGTGGTCGATCTCGGCATCAACAATCCGGTCGATAAATATCTCGCCGCGCTCGAGCAGCACAAGCCCGACATTCTCGGCATGTCGGCGCTGCTCACGACCACGATGCCGTACATGAAAGTGGTCATCGATACGCTGAAGGAGCGCGGCATCCGCAACGATTACATCGTGTTGGTCGGCGGCGCGCCGCTCAACGAGGAATTCGGCAAGGCGGTCGGCGCCGACGCCTACTGCCGCGACGCCGCCGTCGCGGTCGAGACAGCCAAGGGTTTGTTGGCCGCGAAGCGCGCCAGTGCCGCGGCGGCGCACTGAGCCGGGCCGGGGTTTAAGTGCCGTGGCAGAGAGCGGCCAGGGTCTTCTGATCATCGCGTGCGGCGCGTTGGCGCACGAGATCACGGCGCTCAAACGCGCGAACGGCTGGACTCATGTGGACGTCAAATGCCTTCCTGCCGAGCTGCATAACCGGCCCGAGCGGATTCCCGCCGCAGTACGCGCGCTGATTCGGTCCTCGCGCTGCCACTACCGCTCGATGTTCGTCGCGTACGCGGATTGCGGCACCGGCGGACTTCTGGACGCCGTGCTCGAGGAAGAAGCCGTCGAGCGCATACCGGGCTCCCATTGCTACGAGTTCTTCGCGGGCTCGAAGGTGTTCGCGGAGCTCGCGGAGGCGGAGCTGGGCACGTTCTATCTCACCGACTTTCTGCTGCGGCATTTCGATCGCCTGGTGATCCGCGGTCTCGGTCTCGACGAGCATCCGGAGCTCTTCCCGAGCTACTTCGGTCATTACCGCAAGCTGGTCTATCTGGGGCAGGCGCCGAAGCCCGACGCCATCGAGGAGGGGCGCGCGATCGCGGCGCGCATGGGCCTCGCGTACGAATACCGGCCGACGGGCTACGGCACACTCGAGAGCGCGCTCAAGTCGGCCGTGGAGCGAGACGAAACGCGCGGCCGCGACACCCAGCGTGCGGCGGAGGCCATCGTATGGCGTCGCTGATCGTCATCTCCTGGCGCGATATTCCCGCCCAGGTCATCGTCAAGCGCGGCCGCGAGACGGCAAAGGTGCAGCTCTCGCAACGATTTCAAGAAGCGGTCGATCGCGCCGCGATGCGCGCGGGCAAGGGCAGCTCGGATGCGTATCTCGCCGACTGGCAGCGCAGCGCGCCGCGGCCGTGCGGCGAGGACCTCAAGGCGGAAGCCGAGTCCGAGGCCGCCCGTCTCGAGGCGCAATTCTCGGACGCGGACCTCGAGAAGCTGATCCGCGCGAAGGGCCTGGCCACGCCGGCGGCCGAGTCTTCCTGATGTACGCCGTGCGACTCTGGTCCGTGCGCCACGCGCGCGGCTTGAACGCGCTCTATCGCGGTTTCGAGGGCGCGCTCAAGCGCATGCACGGCCTGTTTCGCGCACTCGGCTACGAGCGCATCGAGCGGCCGGTCGCCACGGTCGAGCGCGTCATCAAAGGCGTGCTGTTCGATTGCCAGATGTGCGGTCAGTGCGTCCTCTCCTCGACCGGGATGTCGTGCCCGATGAACTGTCCGAAGAACCTGCGCAACGGGCCGTGCGGCGGCGTACGCGACAACGGCCACTGCGAGGTCAAGCCCGAGATGAAGTGCGTCTGGGTAGAGGCATACCGCGGCAGCCAGCGGATCCCGAACGGCGTTGCGGCCATGAGCAAGGTGCAGTTCGCGGTGGATCAGCGGCAGAAGGGGCGCTCGTCGTGGCTCAGGGTGGTGCGCGAGCTAAAGGGCGGCGCCTCGTGAAATTCGAGGACGAACCGGTCCCGGGGTATCCGCTGCCCATTCTGCCGGGTCACACCTCTCCCGGCCGCTTCGAGCGGGTACTGCGCGCGGGCGGCTTTGCGATCACGACCGAGCTCGCGCCGCCGGATTCCGCGGATCCCGAGGATGTGTACAAGCGTGCGCGCGTGTTCGACGGCTACGTCGATGCCATCAACGCCACCGACGGAAGCGGCGCAAACTGCCACATGTCGAGCATCGCGGTGTGCGCGCTGCTCACGCGCGTAGGCTACGCGCCGATCATGCAGATCTCCTGCCGCGACAAGAATCGCATCGCCATCCAGGGCGACATCCTGGGCGGTGCCGCGATGGGGGTGTGCAACATGCTGTGCCTCACCGGGGACGGCGTGCAGGCAGGCGATCATCCGCAGGCGAAGCCGGTCTTCGATCTCGACTGCGTGTCGCTGCTCGACATCGCCCGGATGCTGCGCGATGAGCATCGTTTTCAGAGCGGCCGCAAGATCAGCTTCGCACCGCGGGTATTTTTCGGCGCGGCTGAGAATCCGTCGGCGCTGCCGCACGCCTGGCGTGCGCAGCGGCTCGCGAAGAAAGTCGCCGCGGGCGCGCAGTTCATCCAGACACAATATTGCTACGACGTGCCGCTGCTGCGCGGCTTCATGGAACAGATCGAAGCGCTCGGGCTCATCGGCAAAGTATTCATCCTGGTGGGCGTCGGTCCGCTGCGCTCGGCGAAGACCGCGGAATGGATGCGCAAAAACGTTCCGGGCATGCACGTGCCGGATGCCGTCATCGCGAGACTCGCGGGCGCGCAAGATCAAGCCCGCGAGGGCCGTAATCTCTGCGTCGATCTCATTCAGGAGATCCGCGAGATGCGCGGCGTCGGCGGCGTGCACATCATGGCCTACCGCCAGGAAGAATCGGTGGCCGAGATCGTCGATCGCTCCAACATTCTTCAAGGCCGCGCGCCCTGGTTTCCCGGGCGCGACGACGCGAGTTTCGCTTCTCAAAG
>JBEKVP010000084.1:0-8344 GCA_049513935.1 Steroidobacteraceae bacterium | reverse complement strand
CGCTGCGCGGACACCTGCTCGCGTTCGCGCCGGCGTCGGGTGCCGAGTTCGCGCTCTTGCCGCCCGACAACGCCACCGGCAATTTCACCAAGGTCGTGCAGCGGATCGCGGTGAAGATCGCGATTGACGATGCGGACGGGCTCAGCGACCGGCTCGCCCCCGGAATGTCGGTCGAGGCGAAGGTCAACGCCCGAGACGGCCCGCACCGGTGAACGCGTCCGCGCCGACCTTGGGCGTCTCGGCACCGACGCTGCCGGTTCCACCCACCTCGATTCCGTGGCTCGGCCTCGTGGCGGTGCTCATGGGCACCTTCATATCCACGTTGAACGGGCGGCTGTCGACCTATGGGCTCGCCGACATCCGCGGCGCCGTGAGCGCAGGATTTGACGAAGGGGCGTGGATCACCACCGCGCAGACCGTCGCTCAGATGTTCATCACGCCCGCAGCCATCTGGATGGGCGCCGCCTTCGGCCCGCGCCGCGTGCTGATCGGCGCCTCCATCGCGTTTGCCATCATTTCCCTGTTGATCCCGTACTCCGCAACGCTGCCCATGCTGCTCACCATGCAGTTTCTCGGCGGCCTGGCCTCGGGATTCTTCATACCGCTCACGTTGAGCTTCATCCTGCTCAACACGCCCCCCAAATTCTGGGCGTTCGGCATCGCCATTTATGCGCTCAATCTCGAGCTCTCGCTCAACATCTCGGCCTCGCTCGAAGGCTGGTATGTCGAGCATCACTCGTGGCGATGGATCTTCTGGCAAAACGTGCCGCTCGCCCTGATCATGTCGCTGTGTCTGCATCGGGGTATCGCCAGCAAGCCCATCACCACGCGGCCGCCGGCGGATGTGTTCGGGCTCCTGGCGGGCGGGGCCGGACTGGCGCTGATCTACGCAGCCCTCGATCAGGGCAATCGCCTCGACTGGCTCAACTCGGGACTCGTCTGGGGACTGATGTCGGCCGGTGGCTTGCTGGTCGTGGCTTTCCTGATTCACGAGGCGCGTCTGGATCATCCGCTCGTGAATCTCAAAGTCGTGTTCAGTTCCCCCATGCCCAGTCAATTCCTCCTGATCGCGTTCCTTCGATTGACGATTACCTCCACGGCGTATTTGATCCCGCTGTTCTTGGGTTCGGTGCGCGGGTTTCGCGACTTGGAGGTGGGCGAGACGCTCCTCTGGATCGCGGCGCCGCAGCTCATACTCTGCCCACTCGCCGCATTGATGCTGCGCCGCTCCGATGCTCGGCTGGTCGCCGCGATCGGGTTCATTTTCATCAGCGTCGCCTGTCTCATGGTGGCCTATAACCTCACACCCATCTGGGGCTCGTTCCAGTTTCTGCCGTCCGCGCTGCTGCAAGCCGCCGGGCAAAGCTTTGCGCTTTCCGGCGTCGTGTTCTTCGGTATTCTTCATCTGAAGCCGCAGGATGCACTCACGTTCGGCGGCGTGCTTCAGACCGCACGCCTGATGGGAGGCGAGATCGGGTCGGCGTTCGTAACCACGGTGGCGCGCGTGCGTGAACAAGTGGCGTCGAACCTGATCGGACAGCACCTGCAGGTGGGCGATGCGGACGTGCTCCAGCGCGTGGGAGTCTATGGTGCCGTGACCACGCGGGTCGTCGATCCGGTGGGCGCCGTGCAGCGCGGCCACCTGGTGCTCGGCAACGCGGTGCGATCGGCCGCAACCACGCAGGCCGTGATGGACGCGTTCGTCACAGTCGGTGTCTTCACCGCGGTGGCGCTGCTCATTGTCGTGTTTCGCAGTGCCGCCCCCGAGGGGCCTGCCTCGGCGATACCGCTGTTCGGCCGGCGCCAGCCCGATCGCCCATGAAACGCCCGCCGCGATCCGGCCGGACTCGTGCGGCTGCGCCGACTCTCGCCGCGCTGACTCTTAGCGCGCTCGCGGCGTGTCGCGTGGGGCCTAACTATCACGCGCCGGTGCCGCCGAAGGGTGCCGAGGCGCCGCTGCGCTCGGTCAACCCGGCCGAGGAGATCCCTGAGGCGCCGCCGGATGCCTGGTGGCGCCTGTACGATGATCCGCGGCTCGACGGCTTGGTGGAGGAGGCGCTCAAAGCCAATCGAAATCTCGCCGCGGCCGACGCGAATTTCACGGCGGCGCGCGCGGTGCTCACGGCGGCTCACGCCGCTCGCTATCCTTCGACCACGGCGGTTGCCGGCGGCTTGTACGGGCGCGATGCGATCACCGACGAGATACTCGAGCTCCAGGGCCAACCGCCGCAGACGTTCTGGCTGTTCGAGGACGTGATCCAGGCCGCCTACGAGGTCGATCTGTTCGGGCGCGTGCACCGTGCGATCGAGTCGGCGAACGCGAATGCGGACGCCGTGGCGGCCACGCGCGACGGCGTCAAGGTGGTCGTCGCCGCGGAGACGGCGCGCGCCTACGCGGCGGTGTGTGCGCTCGGCGAGGAGCTCGCCGTCGCGCGGCATTCGCTCGATGTCGTGGCCGGCGAAGCCGAGATCACGGCGCATCGTCGTGAGGCGGGTGCCGGTTCGGACTATGATGTGGCGCGGGCCCAGGCGCTGGTGGCGCAAGTCCGCTCGAGCATCGCCCCGCTTCAAGGTCAGCGGCGCGCGGCGATCTTCGAGCTCGCGGCGGTTCTCGGGCGGACGCCGGCGGAGGCGCCGATGGAGCTCGAGTCCTGCGCCGTGCCCCCGAGTCTCAAATCGCTGATTCCGGTCGGAGATGGGGCGGCGCTCTTAAGGCGCCGTCCCGACGTGCGCCAGGCCGAGCGCCGGCTCGCGGCCGCAACCGCCGACATCGGTGTCGCCACGGCCGCGCTTTATCCCACCATCCGCCTGGTCGGGCTCTACGGCGGCGCCGCCACGGAATTGTCGCAGCTCAACAATAACATCGGCCGCACCTGGGGCGTGGGCCCGGAGATCAGCTGGTCATTTCCGAACATGGCCGGCCCGCGCGCTCGGGTGCGCCAAGCCAAGGCCGCTCGGGCGGCGGCGCTCGCCTCGTTCGATGGTGTGGTGCTCACCGCCCTCAAGGAGACCGAGCAAGCGCTCACACTCTACGGTGCTGCGCTCGATAACCGCCAGTCACTCGGCGACGCGCGCGACCACATCCACAAGGCGTTCGACATCGCGCGCGATGAGTTTCGCGCCGGCTCGCTCAGCGACCTCGACTTGCTCACCACCGAGCAGACGCTCGTCGCACTCGATGCGGCCGTGGCCGCCTCGGATGCCGCGCTGGTCCAAGACCAAATCGCCGTGTTCAAGGCGCTCGGCGGCGGCTGGCAGGAAGCTCCGCCCTAGGGAAATCGGACGCCCGCGCCGATCAGAGCGTCCGGCGCTTCGCGACCTCATCCGGCGTGACCGTGCCCTGCTTGCCGCCGAAGTGCGCAACCACGTAATTGGCGAGTGCGGCGACCTCGGTGTCCGAATAGGCATCTCCGAACGACGGCATGAACACATCGACGTCGCCCACCCGGATCTTCGAGCCCTGCAGGATGACTTGAGTGACGTTGGTCGCGCTCAGATCATTGACGCCGCGGGTGCCCTCGAGCGAGGCATAGGGAGTCTGCCGGCCTTGGCCATTCCACTGATGGCAGCCGGAGCATGCGCCCTCGAACAGCTTGAGACCCTGACTCTCTGCTTGCAGCTCGTCCTTGCCCGGCAGCACCGGCGTCGAGGCCGCGAGCGGAGCCGGCCGAACGTCGACGTCGATCGGATGCTCGCCCTCGCGGGCCGGCACCGTATGCAGGTACGCGACGAGCGCGCTCGCGTCGTCCGGCTTCAGAAATTGCAGACTGTGCGCGACGGCTTCGCCCATCGGACCGGACGCGGAGGCGTGCTCGGGCGCGTGCCCGGTGGTGAGGTACGCGGCGATATCCGCATCGGACCACGAGCCGATGCCGTGTTTCGCGTCGGGCGTGATGTTGTACGCGCGCCAGCCGCCGAATTCCTCGCCCGTGAGCGCCTTGCCGTGGTCGATCCCGTAGCCGAGGTTGCGCGGCGTGTGACATTCGCCGCAATGGCCGAGCGCGGTCGCAAGATACGCGCCGCTATTCCATTGGGCCGGCTTCGAGGCATCGGGTGCGAAGCGTTGACTTTTGAAGAAGGCCGCATTCCAAAACGCCATGGCCCAGCGCTGGTTGAACGGGAACCCTAAATCGTTGGCGCGGTTCGGCTGCGCGATCGCCGGCAGCGTCATGAGGTACGCTTTGATGGCGAGCACATCGTCGCGGCTCAGCAGGGTATACGAGGTGTACGGAAACGCCGGATAGAGGTGCCGTCCGTCGCGCCGCACGCCCTCGCGCACCGCACGCACGAATTCGTCGTCGCTATAGGCACCGATGCCGTCCTTCGGATCCGATGTGATGTTGCTCGAGTAAATGGTGCCGAAGGGCAGCTTGAACGCCACCCCGCCCGCAAACGGCTTCCCCGAATCGGGCTCGGTGTGGCACGCGATGCAGTCGGCCGCCTTGGCGAGATATTCCCCGCGCGCAACCGCATCCGCTCCGGCCGGTGCACCGGCGATCGCCGGCGCCGTACCGGGGCGGGAATCGCTGCGGTTGAGAAACGCGACGACGATCACGACGATTACGGCGAAAGCGACGATGACCGACAAGATTCGCTTCATATTTTTACTCCCGAATCGGTGGGTTGCTCGAGGCCCGAAGATTCCGCGACCACGGATTCAAGTGCGGCCTTCTCCGCCAGTTGACGCCAATCGACGGGCAGGGAGCGCAAGCGCACGCCGGTGGCTGCGAAGATCGCGTTGCCGAGCGCCGGTGCGGCGATGGCCGTACCGACCTCGCCCATGCCCCCGGGCGATTCGGAGCTCTCCACGCGGTACACTTCGACGGCCGGCGATTCATTCATGCGCAGGTTCCGGTAGTCGTGGAAGTTGCTCTGCTCCACGACGCCGTTCTTCAAGGTGATGGCGCTGTAGAGCGCCGCGCTCAAGCCGAACAGCAATCCTCCCTGGATCTGCGCCTCGATCGAGCTGGTGTTGATGGCGATCCCGCAGTCGATCGCCGCCACCGCGCGGCGCAGGCGCACCTCTCCTTGCGGCGTGACTTCCGTCTCGACGATGAGGCATACGTGACTCCCGAACGGCGACCCGAGCGCGACACCGCGGCCGACGCGCGCAGGCAGGTTGCCCTGACCCCATCCGATCTTCTCGGCCGCCAGATCGAGCACCGCCAGCGCGCGAGGGTTCTTGGCGAGGAGCGAGCGCCGGTATGCGATGGGGTCCTTGCCTGCGGCGTGCGCGAGCTCGTCCATGAAGCTCTCGACCACGAACAGGTTGTGGGTCGGTCCCACACCGCGCCACCATCCGACCTCGAGGCCGGCGGGCATGTCGTGGCGCACCCAGTCGACGTTGCAATTGGCAATGTCGTAGGGCGTCTCGGCGGCACACTCGACGACATCGTCGTCGAGGCCCTCCTTGCTCATTCCCTCGGGAAACCAGCGCGCGAGCACGGTGCCGCTCGTGATGTGGTCGCCGTACCAGACCGGGCGTCCGTCGGAGCCGAGCACGGCCGAGATACGGTCGTAGTACATCGGCCTCACCACATCGTGCTTGATGTCCTCTTCGCGGGTCCAAATGACCTTGAGCGGATATTTCACCTGCTTGGCGAACTTGACGGCCTGATCGACCGAGTCGTGTTCCAGGCGACGCCCGAAGCCGCCGCCGAGGTAGTGGTTGTGCAGGATGATCTTGCTCTCGGGCAACCCGGTGATCTTCGCCGCCGCGCTCACGCAGCGGACGGGAACCTGGGTGCCCACCCAGATCTCGCATTTGTCCGCGGTGACCCATACGGTGGTATTGAGCGGCTCCATGGGCGCGTGGGCGAGCATGGGAAGCTGATACAAGGCCTCGATGGTCCTGCCCTCCGCGGGCTTGCTGCCGGCTTTGCGGCCGACGATCGTCGGGCCGTTGCGGGACCGCTCGGCCAGCGCCTCGGTGATCTGGGCGGTGCTCAGCTGCGCGTTCGCGCCGGGATCCCAGGTGATATCGAGCGCCTCGAGCCCTTGCTTGGCTGCCCAGAAGTGATCGCCCACCACGGCGACCGCGTCGTCGATCTTGATGAGCTCGACGAAGCCCGGGACTGCGCGCGCGCGGGTTTCATCGACGGCTTTGAGCTTGCCACCGCGGGTGGGACACGCGCGCACGGTAGCGATCTTCATTCCCGGAACCTTCGCGTCGATGCCGAACTGCGTTGCCCCCGTAACTTTGTCCGGGGAATCGACGCGCCGCAGCGGCCGGCCGATGAGCGCGAACTCCTTCGGCTGCTTGAGCTCGACCTTGGCCGGTAGCGGCAATGCGCCCGCGGCCTGCGCGAGCTCGCCGTACCTGACCTTGCGGCCCGATTTTTGATGGATCACGACGCCGCGTTGCACCGTGCAGCTCGAGGGATCGACGCCCCAGCGCGTCGCCGCGGCGCTGACGAGCATGGTGCGCGCCACGGCGCCGGCCTCGCGCAGCACGCCCCAGTGATCGCGCGTGCTGGTCGAGCCGCCCGTCACTTGCCCGCCGAGCAATGGGATTCCGTAGAGCTCCTCGATCGGCGGCGCGTGCTCGACCTTGATCTGATCCATGCCGACGCCGAGCTCCTCGGCCAACATCGCGCAGGTGCCGGTATAGATGCCTTGGCCCATCTCCACATTCGGCATCACCAACCGGACCGGGCCCGCGGCGTCGATGCGGATGAAGGCGTTCGGTGCAAACGGCGGATTGCCGTCGGCCGCCGCGGCCGCCGGATCGCCGGCCTGGCGCCGCGCAGCGATGAAGGCCTGAGCCTTGCCGGTGCCCAGCCAGACAAACGCGAGTGAAAAGCCGCCGAGCGCGAGCGCCCGGCGCCGCCCGTGATCCACGGCCCCGGGGTTCATGCGGCCCCCGCTGCGATGGTTTGCAGCACCTCGGCCTTGCCGGTCGCGGCCTGCTTGATAGCGGCTTTTATTCTCACATAGGTTCCGCAACGGCAGATATTGCCCGACATCGCGGCGTTGATCTCATCGTCGGTGGGGTTCGGAACGCTGGCGAGGAGCGCGGCGGCCGACATGATCTGACCCGACTGGCAATAGCCGCATTGGACGACGTCGACGTCGAGCCAAGCCTGCTGAATCTTTTGGCCGCTTGGGGTGGTGCCCACACCCTCGATGGTGACGACCGATTTTTCGCCGACGGCGCTGACCGGCAACACGCACGAGCGCACCGCCTGACCATCGAGCTGCACGGTGCACGCCCCGCACTGGGCGATTCCGCAGCCGTACTTCGTTCCCATGAGTCCGATGACATCGCGCAATACCCACAGCAGCGGCATGTCCGCCGGGACATCGACGGGATGTTTCTCGCCGTTGACGCTCAAGACATACATCTTGTTTTCCCCTCAGTCCAGCGGTCGGCTCTGGGGCCAAGCTTAACAAAATCTCGAGCGTTCTCCATGCTCGATCCCAAAATCGATCGCCTCATGCGGGCCTCGAGCAGGGGGCTCTTCAGGTTGCGCCGGAAAAGAGTATCCTACGAGCGCTCAATAAGAACGGGCGGGGGTGGCCCTCATCGGCGATGGCGACCGAACGACATGAGTGGTTTCTCAAGCAGGTCTTCCGCCACGGAGCGGCATTGCACCGCTATTTGCGCCGTTTTACCTCGGGGGCGGAGGATATCGAGGACCTGGTTCAAGAGACTTATGTGCGCATCTATGCGATCAAGGATCGGGATGCGGTGGCCTCGCCCCGGGCGCTCTTGTTCCGCGTTGCGCACAATCTGGCGGTCGAACGGGCCCGGCGCCAGGTGGCGCGGGCCACCGATAACGTGGCGGATTTTGAGCTCTTGGACGTCGATACCGTAGAGGCTCCCCCGGACGAGCAGTTTGACGCGCGCCGGCGATTCGAGTCGTTCTGCGCCGCGGTCGACCGTCTTCCTCCGCTGTGCAGGCGCGTTTTTGTGCTTCGTAAGGTTTATAAGCTCTCGCACACCGAGATCGCGGAAGTGTTGGGGGTATCGCACAGTACGATCGAGAAACACGTGGCTAAAGGCTTGATGCGGTGTCGGGATTACTTGCGCGAACACGGAATGCTCGACCCAGTGGAGGCGGCGGGAAAAGGCCGCCGACGCGTCATTGACCAAGGAGACGGTCAATGAGCGAGATCGTTAAACTGAGGACCCGGGCGGAAATCGAGGAAGAAGCCGCGCAATGGACGTGGCGATTGGATTCCGATTCCGTGACGGCGGCGGATCAGCAGGCTTTCGAGGGGTGGCTGCGCCAAGACGTGCGTCATCGGCGCGCGTTTGAGGAATTGTCCAAGGTCTGGAACGCCCTCGACGGGCTTGCCGAGGCCAAGCGCGGTGAGAAAATCGCGACGTTCGCAGAGCAGG
>JBEKVP010000083.1:0-8363 GCA_049513935.1 Steroidobacteraceae bacterium | reverse complement strand
CATTCCGGCTCGCGTGCTCACCGCGGCCGCGGCCCTCGCGCTTTGCGCCTGCCACAAAGCACCGCCGGCGCCGACCGCGCAGCCGCCCGCTCCGCCGGCGAAGGCGGCAGAGGTCGATGCGGCGCGGCTCGCTGCGCCCGAGCCCGAGCAATGGGTGGCTCCGGGCCGCGACGCTGCCGGCACCTATTTCTCTCCGCTCACGGACATCAACACCGGCAATGTCGGAACGCTGGGCTTCGCCTGGGACTACCGCCTCGGAACGAACCGCGGCCAGGAATCCACCCCGCTCGTGATCGACGGCGTGATGTACGCGACCAGCAATTTCGGGCGCGTGTACGCGCTCGACGCGGCGACGGGCCGAGAGCTGTGGAAATACGACCCCCACATCGACGGTCAATGGGCGCGCTATGCGTGCTGTGACGCTGTCAACCGCGGATTGGCCGCGTACGGCGGCCGACTGTTCGTGGCCGCGCTCGACGGGTGGCTCCACGCGCTCGACGCACGCACCGGCGAGATGGTGTGGAAGGTCGACACGGTGATCGGACGCGAGGAGCATCGACCCTACACGCTCACCGGTGCGCCGCTTCTCGCCGGCGATCTCGTCCTCATCGGCAGCGCGGGCGCCGATTTCGCGCACACCCGCGGCTACGTCTCCGCGTACGACCGCGGCAGCGGCGAGTTCCGCTGGCGCTTCTTCACCGTCCCCCGCAATCCCGCGCAAGGCGCGCAGGACCAGAAGCACCTCGAGGCCGCCATCAAAACCTGGGATCCCAAGCATCCCTGGGACGAGGGGAGCGGCGGCGGCACCGTGTGGGACGGCATGGCGTACGACCCGAGCTCGCGGCTCGTGTACATTGGCACCGGCAACGCTGCGCCCTACAACATGCACCTGGGCGGGCGTCACGGCGGCGATCAGCTCTACGCGGCATCCATCGTCGCGATCCACGCCGACGACGGCACGCTGGCGTGGTACTACCAGGCCACGCCTGGCGACCGATGGGACTTCGACAGCACGCAGAAATTAATCATGGCGGACCTCGACCTCGACGGGAAGCGCCGCGCGGTGATCATGCAAGCCTCGAAGAACGGCTTCTACTACGTGCTCGATCGCACCACCGGCGAGCTTTTGTCGGCGCACAATTTTGCGTACGTGAGCTGGACCCGCGGCATCGATCCGAAGACCGGCCGGCCGATCCCCGATCCACGCGCAGACTATGATGCAGGGCCGGCCCTCGTGTTCCCCTCGGAGGCGGGCGCGCACAGCTGGCAGCCGATGGCGTTTGACCCCGAGCACGGCGTCACCTTCATCCCGGTGATCGAGGCCGGCAACGTGCTGCTCGAGACGAGCGGCCGCAGGGCGGGGCTCGTCGAAGGTCAATTCACGACCCCTGCACTTCCACCCGAGCTCTGGGACCCGAAGGCATTGCGCTCTCTCTACGGCAACGTGCCGACGGTCGCGAAGCTCGCGCAGGGGATGAAGACCGACCCGGCCTCGCGCGGGTTCTTGAGGGCGTGGAGCGTCCCCGAGCATCGCGTCCTCTGGGAGGCGCAGACGGCCACGAGCTGGGACGGCGGCGTGCTCGCGACCGCCGGCGGCCTGGTGTTACAGGGGGACGCGAACGGCAGCTTGAATGCCTACTCTGCGGGCAGCGGTGCGCGGCTCGCGTCCATCGCCCTGGGCAGCTCCGTGATGGCCGCGCCCATCACCTACAAAGTGAACGGCACGCAGTACGTCGCCGTCATCGCAGGCTACGGCGGAGGCGGCGTCATTCTCGGGGCGCCGCTCGATCCGGAGTCGGCGGCCTACAAGTACGGCAACGACGGCCGCATCATCGTGCTGAAGCTCGGCGGCCCGGCTCCGCCGCTGCCGCCGCCGCGCACCGATCCGCCGCTGCCCGATCCCCCGGCACGGCCCATCGACGCCGCGCAAATCGCCGCGGGGGAGGTGTTGTACAACCGATTCTGCTCCCGCTGCCACGTCATGGGACGCGGCAATCTGCCGGACCTGCGGCGGCTCTCGCCCGCCACGCACGGGCTGTTCAATTCCATTGTGCTCGGCGGCGCCTACACGATGAAGGGCATGGGACGCTTCGACGATGTTCTCAAGCCCGCCGATGCGGAGGCGATCCATGCCTGGCTCATCGATCAGGCCTGGCAGCTGAAGCAGGCGCCGGCGGCGCCGGCGAGCGCGGCGCCCTAGTCCGACAGACTAGGGTTTCGGCGCGAGCAGCGCGAGCAGGCGCTCGTCGGGAAGCGCACTCTCCGAGAGCGCCTGGACGCAGACGTGATCCGCACCCGCTTGCCAATGCGCGTCGATCCGCGCGCGGATCGCCCGCTCGTCACCCCAGGCCACCACCGCGTCGACCAGCCGGTCGGATCCGCCGCCCGCGACGTCCGCATCGGTGAAGCCCAATCGCTTCCAGTTGTCGACGTAGTTCGACAAGCCGAGATAGATGGCGAGAAACTGGCGGGCGACAGCGCGCGCGCGTGCGGGGTCCGACTCGAGGATCGCGGCCTGCTCCACGCACAAGAGCTTCCCCGCGCCGAGGATCGCGCGGGCGCCGCGCGTGTGTTCCGGCGTGACATTGTACGGATGGGCACCGTCCGCTTGCTGCGCCGACAGTTCCAGCATCTTCGGTCCGAGTGCGGCGAGTACCGTCTTCGGTGCCGCGGCCGGGAGGACCGCGCCGTAAGCAGTTTGCGACATGGCCTTGAGGTAGGCGCGCATGGTGGCCACCGGCTTGCCGTAGGTGTGCTGGCGCGCGCCCTCGACCAGTGGAATGTGCGAAACCCCGAGTCCCAGCAGAAACCGGCCGCCCGACTGCTCGTTGAGCCCCTTCTGCGCCGCCGCCGCCGCCATCGCATCACGCGCGTAGATGTTGGCGATGCCGCTCGCGATGATGAGGCTGCTCGTGTTCGCGAGCAACCAGGCGGATGCCGAGAACACCTCGCGGCCGAACGCCTCCGGCATCCAGAGCGCTCCATAGCCCCAACCCTCGACGCGTTTCGCGAACGCGGCGGCGTGCGCCGCCGACAGCGCGTCGATCCCCGCCCAAACGCCGAGCTTTTCAAGCTTCATCGAGTCCACGTCTCCCGAAGGCGCCGGCCCCGATTCGGAGCGCCGTCGCGCTGGGTGATAGTTTACACTCGCGGTGCTTGCAAGGAGTCTTCGCATGAAAATCGGACTTCAAGTACCGAGCTTTACCTGGCCGGGAGGCCCCGCGCGGATCGCCGCAACGCTCGCGGAGATTGCCCGCACCGCCGACGACACGGGATTTCACAGCTTGTGGGTCATGGACCACTTCTTCCAGATCAGCATGGTCGGTCCGCCGGAACAGGACATGCTGGAGGGCTACAGTGCGCTCGGGTACCTCGCGGCGGTAACCCGCAAGATAAAGCTCGGGACCATGGTCACGGGCGTCATCTACCGCTATCCCGGCATTCTGGTGAAGTCCGCGACGACACTGGATGTTCTGTCCGGCGGCCGTATGTATTTCGGCATCGGCGCCGCCTGGAACGAGCAGGAATCCAAAGGACTCGGTGTGCCCTTCCCGCCGCTCGGCGTGCGCTTCGAGCTCCTCGAGGAAGCACTGCAGATCGTGAAGCAGATGTGGTCGGGCAGCGACGCTCCCTATCGCGGCAAGCACAACCAGCTCGAGCGCACCCTGTGCGTCCCGCAGCCCTTGTCGCGTCCGCACCCGCCGATCCTGGTCGCGGGCGGCGGCGAAAAGAAGACGCTGCGGCTGGTGGCGAAGTATGCGGACGCGTGCAATCTGTATGGGCCCCTGGAAACGGTGAGCGCGAAGCTCGCGATTCTGAAGCAGCATTGCGCCGACTTGGGCCGCGACTACGGATCGATCGAGAAGACCACGCTCGGCACCGTGGAATTGGCGCCCGGCAAATCGAGCGCCGGCGACGTGATTACCCAGTGCAAGGCACTCGCGGCCATCGGCGTGCACCATGTCATCTTCAACATGCCGAACGTGCACCAGATCAAGCCCCTCGAGATGTTCGGCCGCGAGATCATTCCCGCCATCGCCGGGTTCTAGCGGCCCCGATGCGACTCGAGAGCTTGCCCACCGGTGCGCCGCCCGGAGTGTGACGCAGCCGCGCCGCCCCTCAGACCGCGTGCGCCGCAATCGCGTCGATGATCTGCGGCCAGAAGGGAATCGACAGCGCGTGACCCATCCCCTTGACGATCACGAGCCGCGAGCCGCGCACGCTCTCGGCCGTGTCGATGCCGCAGGCGAGCGGGACCAGCGGGTCGGCATCGCCGTGGATCACGAGCGTCGGTGCCCGGACCGCCGCGAGCGCCTCGCGCCGGCTGCCCGAGGCGATCATCGCGGTCATCTGGCGCGCCACGCCGCCCGGGCTCAAGCCGCGTTCGAAGATCTGCCGCGCGCGGATCGGATCGCGCGCCTCGTCGAGCGGGAAGTGCCCGGCACGCAGCACTCTCCAAACTCGAGCGTGATGCGCGAGGTAAGCCGTGAGATCATTCGGCGAGGGGCTGAACAGTACCTCGAGCGCTGCGGGTGTCGGCGGCGGCAGGTCGGGTGCACTGGTGGTCGACATGATCGAGGTGAGCGTGCGCAGCCGCGCGGAGTGATTGAGGGCGAGCGTCTGGGCGATGGCGCCGCCCATCGAGGCGCCGACCACGTGAGCCGCCGGGATCGACAAGGCGTCCATGAGACCCACCACGTCGTCCGCCATGTCGCGCAGCAGATAGGGAGCCTGGACCGGCCGGCCTTGTGCCGCCGCCATGAACGCGGCCGTCACGTTCGGTATGCCAGCCGAATCGAGTCGGGTCGAGCGCCCGGCGTCGCGGTTGTCGAAACGGACCACGTGGTAGCCGCGCGCGGCGAGCTGGGCGCAGAACTCCTCGTCCCACGCGATCATCTGCGCGGCCAAGCCCATGATGAGCACGAGCGGCGGCGCCTTTGGATCGCCGAACGTGTCATAGCACAGCTCGATGCCGTTGCTCTTGGCGTAGGCCGCCGCCGTGTGCATTAAAGATGCCATGCGTGTGCTCGCCTCCCAATTGCAAGTATGCTACATGGGAAACACAGACGGCCCGAGATTATGCGGCCGCACATCGATATGGGGTCCTCATGAAAGCCTTGCTCAGCATCTCCCGCGGCGGACCCGAGACGCTGTCCTTCGACGAGGTCCCGCCGCCGTTGCCCGAACCGCATCAGATCCTGCTCGACGTGAAAGCGGTCGGCGTGAACTATCCGGATGTTTTGATCATCGAGGACCGCTACCAGTTTCGGCCGCCGCGACCGTTCGCGCCCGGCGCGGAGGTTGCCGGGATCGTGCGCCAGGTGGGAGACGCGGTGTCGGGCATCTCGGTCGGCGATCACGTCATCGCTCTCTGCGGGTGGGGCGGGATGGCGGAGCAGGTGGCCGTCGACGCCGCGAAAGCCACCGTGATCCCGCGCGATATGGCCTTCGACAAGGCCGCGGCGCTCTTGTTTACCTACGGAACTGCTCTATATGCGCTCGAGCACCGGGCAGCCTTGAGCGCCGGCGAGACGTTGCTGATACTCGGCGCGTCTGGAGGAGTGGGACTCGCGGCCGTCGACCTCGGCAAGCTCAAGGGCGCGCGAATCGTCGCGGGCGTCTCCTCGCAGGAGAAGCTCGATGTCGTCGTGCGGCGAGGCGCGCATGCCGGCGTCGTGTATCCGAGGCATGCGCTGGAGGCTTCCGCGCAGAAGGCGCTCGCCGAGCGGTTCAAGACCGCCTGCAACGGCGCGGCGGACGTCGTCTTTGACAATGTCGGCGGCGACTACGCCGAGCCCGCGCTGCGGTCGACGGCGTGGAGTGGCCGGTACTTGATCGTGGGTTTCACGGCGGGCGTGCCCAAGATCCCGCTCAACCTGCCGCTGCTCAAGGGTTGTCAGCTCGTCGGCGTGTTCTGGGGAGAGTGGATGGCGCGCGAGCGCGAGGAAGCCCGAAGGGCGTCGCGCCGGCTGGTCGACATGCTGCGCGCAGGGCAGATCGAACCGCTGATCTCGAGATCCCTGCCCCTCGCCGCGGGCGCCTCCGCGATCCGCGAGTTGGGCGAGCGCTCCAGCATCGGCAAGATCGTGCTCACGGTCTGACCTATGGTCACGGCGCGGGGCGCGGCCCCGCAGCGTGAAGCCTCGATCCCTGGCTCTCGAGCGCTTGCGCCGCGTAGCGGTAGCCGATGTCGATTGCCCGATCGAACGCACGCCAGTCGAGCAGATCCACGCCCTCGAGCGGCGGCCGCAGCAGCAGGTCGGCCAGTTCGCGCTGCGCGATCGAGGTGGCGGCGCTGTTCAGCATCCCGGCGCGCAGCAGGATCCGCATGATGTTGGCCGAGGGCCGCATGTGGCGGAGCAGGCTTCGAATCTTCCAGATGGGCGGCAGCTCCGTCATATCGAGCTCGCTCGAGAAGCCGCGCTCGCCGCCCGCGTCGACGGCGATGATGGGACCGCGGAATCCTTCGCGCATGACGTCGACGGGCAGGTTGTTGAGCGTCGCGCCGTCGACGTACGCCTGTTTCTCGGTGCACACCGGGGGCAGAACGCCCGGGATGGCAATCGAGGCTCGCAGCCAGAGCCAGACCTTGCCGCGGCGGTGCACGGCGAGCTGGCCGTTCGTGAGGTTGGCGGATACACAGTAAAAGGGCAGACGCAGGTCCTCGATGTCGGTCTCGCCGAACTCCTGGCGCAGCAGGCGGCTCACCTTGCGCCCGGCCACGAGCGAGATGATCGGCAACGTGTAGTCGCTCAAGGGGTTGCTGCTGACGAAGGTGCGTCGGATGCGCTCGACCATTTCCTCGTAGTCCCATCCCGCCGCCCAGCCCGCGCCGATGATGGCCCCGATGCTGGTCGCGCCGATCGAATCGACCGGGATGTTGGCCTCGCGCAGCGCGCGCAGCACGCCGATGTGCGCGAAGCCCCGCGCGCCGCCGCCGGACAGTACCAGGCCGACGCTTCGTCCGGTTAGAAGCCGCGCGACGCGTGCGATATCCGCCGGGCCGTGCACGTGATGCAAGCGGCGGCACTGCTGCGCGGCCAGCCAGTCGCGGGCCTGCAGCGACTCGCGGCCCGGCCGGTGCACGAGCACGATCTCCGCGGTGCGAATCGCGGCGGCGACCTCGTCCATGGTGTCGAGCGCGATCCAGCGCTCCGGATCGCAATCGGCATGCGCCACCAGCAGGATGACGTCCGCGCGCCGCACGCATAGCCGCGTCCAATGCGAGGGGTGCGCGTCGGTCAAGTACACGACGAACTCGTTCGCCCGCTCGAGCCGATGGAACCAGTGGCTGGTGCGATCGGTGGCCTGGGCGCCCGAAATGAGCTCCGACTTGCCGAAGCCCTGCAGGCACGCGAGCAGCTCCGCGCCGAACCGTGCGGCGCCGTCGCTCGAATCGTAGGGCACGATCGCGAACGTCTTCGGCGCCGCCGCGGTGCTCCGGCTCGGCTGCTGCAGCGTGTCGACCCGGTCGGCCAACCCCTTCGCGATGAAGCGCAGTGCGTGCGGATGCTTGCTCACCAGCTTCTCGAACGTGACGCAGGGCAGCCGCGCCACCTCACAGTCGCGCAGCGCGACGAGCGTGGTCGAGCGCGCCTTGCCCGAGATCACCTCCATGTCCCCGGCGATTTGTCCCGCCGAGAGCTTGCCGATGTGCTGCGAGCCGCCGCCCGAGTGAGGCGCATAGACGCCGAATGCACCGTTGATGATGACGTAGAGTCCGTCCACCGCCTCGCCCGAGGAGTACAGGAGCATGCCGGAGGGCACCGAGAACCACTGGATATCATCGGCGATCTCGCCGATCGACTTGGCATCGAGCTCACGGAGGAGAGGCAACGCTGCGAACAGCGCGAGCAGGTTGCGCCGATCCATGGCGCTCATGATCATGGTGTCGGAACCCGGGCTCATGCGATCTCTCGTGTGACTACTCAAGAGCCGTCGAAGCGGAAGGAACAACCCCTGCTCGGGACACTACTTGAGAAGCAGCGCGAAGTCGACTCGGGCTGCTGCGCGGGCTTATCATGCGGTGCTTTGACAGGGCCGATCCGGCGACCCGATTCGCGGCGGCCCCCAGGCTGGCAATATGTCCAAGGCTCGTTCGATGATCATCGACGGGGGCGCGCTCACGACGGAGATCCCGCCGCTCACCGTGCCGCAACTCGTGCGGCGGAACGCGCGCCGTTACGCCGACAGGACCGCGATCGTCGACGGACCAACCGAGCGCCGCTACAGCTACGCCGAGCTCGATCGTCTGACCGGGCGGTTTGCCGCGGGGCTTGCCGCCTCGGGATTCCGGCCGGGGGAGGTGCTGCTGTTGTTCACGCCGAATCAGCCCGAGTGGCTCATCGCCGCGCTCGGCGCCA
>JBEKVP010000082.1:0-8379 GCA_049513935.1 Steroidobacteraceae bacterium | reverse complement strand
GCATGCGCGCTCGGCATGGACGATGCGGCGGTCGAAACCGTCCTTGAAATATCCGGGCGCGCCGAGGTTCCACAGCAGCGGGGCATTGGACTCATTCTCCGTGAACAGGAGCTCGGCGGCGCCTGCGGCGTACCAGTGGCTCATACCGAGATCGGCGGGCTCGATCGCGACGCCGCCAGTGCCCACGGCGCGCAGCATCGGCTTCACCGTCCCCGGGTGCCAGGTCCAGGTATTGCGCAACACCAATTGCGGGATGACGTGCAGCGGAGCGGCGTCCGGTCCGCGGTTCCACGCGGTGACCTGCATCAAGATGTCGCCGGGCTGCGCCTGCGCGTACTCGACGAAGACATCGAAATAACGATCGCCGGCGAATACTCCCGTGTCGCGCAGCTCGTACTCCGGCTGACTCGTGCCGCGCGCCGCGTTCTCGGTCACGAGGTCCGCGTAGGGAAAAGCCCGCTGCGGATACTTGTAGAGCATCTTGAGATAGGAATGCGAGGGCGCGGCGTCCAGGTAGAAATACTCTTCCTTGACGTCCTCGCCGTGATTGCCCTGCGAATTGGTGAGCCCAAAGAGCCGCTCCTTCAAGATCGAGTCGCGGCCGTTCCACAGCGCGAGCGACAGGCAGACCCGTTGCTCGTCGTCCGAGAGGCCGGCGATGCCGTCCTCGCCCCATCGATAGGCGCGGCTGCGGGCATGATCGTGCGGGAAATATTCCCAGGCGGTGCCGCCGGCGCTGTAGTCCTCGCGCACCGTGCCCCACTGGCGCTCGCTGAGATAGGGGCCCCACTCCTTCCAGCGCTCGCGCTTCGAGGCGTCCGCGCGCAAGCGCTCGCGCTCGGCGTTCGGCGTGCTCGCTACTTCTTCGTCCGCTCCCGTTCGAGCTGTATCCATGAGCGTAGTATCTCAGCGACGCTCCAAGCTTGCGCGAAGCAGCCTGCCGCAATGTGAGGCGCGTCACCATCGAAGATCTCGCTCACCGAGCCGATGCACGCGCTCATCAGGTGCTCGGCGATCGGTGCGAGAAAGGACTGCGCCAGCAGGGCATCGCCGTAGACGCGGTAATGAGCCCGAGCGAAGGGGCCGAGGAGCCACGCCCACACCGTACCCTGGTGGTAAGCGGCGTCGCGCCGCCACGGATCGCCCGCGTAGCGTCCGATGTAGCCGGGATCCTGCGGACTCAAGGAGCGCAAGCCGTAGCTGGTCACGAGCTCGCGCGCGCAGCACTCCACCACGGCGCGCATCCTCGGCGGCGGCAAGGCGCTGTAGGGAAGCGACACGGCGAAGATCTGATTGGGCCGCACGCTCGCATCCGTCCCGGAGCCGCCGTCGACGTCGATCACATCGTAGAGGCACGCGCGTTCGGGATTCCAGAAGCGCTCGAAGCTCGCCGCGGCGCGCGCGAGGAGCTCCTCGCAGCGGCGCTTTTCGGCCGCGCTGCGCTGCCGGTCCGCGAGACGCGCCGCGACTTCGAGCGCGTTCATCCAGAGCGCGTTGATCTCCACCGGCTTGCCGACTCGCGGCGTGAACACGTGGTTGCCCTGCTTGGCATCCATCCAGGTCACCTGGACGCCCGCCTCGCCCGCACGCAGCAACCCGTCCTCGGGATCGACTCGGATACCGTAGCGGGTCCCCTCGACGTGGGCATCGATGATCGCGATCAGCGTCGCGAACAGCTCGCGCGTGAGCTCCGGGTCGCGGTTCGCCGTCAGATAGTCGTTGAGCGCGTGAAACAGCCAGAGCGTCGCGTCGGCCGTGTTGTACTCGGGGGCCGCGCCTCGATCGGGGAAACAGTTCGGCAGCATGCCCCGATCGACGAACTTCGCGTAAGTGCGCAGGATGTCGGCCGCGATGTCGTAGCGCGCAAGCCCCGTCGCGAGTCCCGGCAGCGAGATCATCGCGTCCCGGCCCCAATCGGCGAACCAAGGGTAGCCGGCGATGATGCTCGACGAGGCTTTGCTCGAGTCGCCGCGGCGCACGAGGAACTGGTCCGACGCGGTCGCGAGCGTCTGGATCCAGAGCGGCGCGGAATTCGGCAGCGCCTCCTTGAGCCGGCGCGAATGCAGGATGATCGAGGCGAGCGCCTGCGGGGCCTTGGGAGCGGCACTTGCGGCGCTCTCGGCACTCGCGGCGAAAAATACCGCCTGGCCGACCGCGAGCTCCGCCGTGAAGATGCCGGGGACGAATAAATCCTCGAGCGCATCGAGACCGCGCGCAGACTCCTCGCGATGATGGAAATTCCAGTACCACTCGTTCACGGGCGCATAGCGGCCGGCGCTGATCGCGAGGTGAATCGGGCGTGCGCCCTCGAACGCGCTCACGGTGCAGGCCGCCTCCTCCGGCTGCACGCTGAACGGCCGGGCGCCGCGCCCGTGCACGTGCAGCTCGCGATAAGTCGTGAGCGGCTTGAGCTCGACGCGGACGGGAGCGGAGGCGCGCTTGAGCTCGAGCGAAAGATGGCAGGTGTTGGCGCCGGGCGCCATGAAGATCCGCTGCTCCAGCAGTGCATCCGCGATCGCGAAGCGCCACACCGGGACGCCGTCCTGCACGGAAAACGACTCGATGCGCACGAAGCCGCGCGGATCAATCGCGCCGCCCGCGAACTCGTTGGCAAACAACGGATGGGCGCGCCCGAGATACTCGGCCGTCACGTCGACCTTGGCCACCAGGAGCGTCCGCTCGACCGGCGGCGCGAGGCTTGCCATCAGGAACGCGTGATAGCGGCGCGTGTTCGCGAGCGCGATCGTCCCGCACGCGTAGCCGCCGAGTCCGTTGGTCACGAGCCATTCGCGGCGGGAGGCGCTCTCCCAGTCGCCGCAGATGTCGCGGCCGAGTCTCATTTTGCGGACCGATAGAGGACCACGGCCGTCACGGCCACGGCGCACATCACTCCGGTCATCGCGCGCGGGGTCCCGTCGTAAAGAGCGCTCACCGCCGCACCTCCCAACCCCGCGAACACGAACTGCAGGGTGCCGAACAGGGCAGAGGCAGTCCCGGCCGAGTCGCCAAAATGTGCCAACGCCAGGGCGAAGCCATTCGAGAAATTAAACCCGAGCAGCGCGATGAACAAGAGTTGCGGGATGGCAATACCCCAAAAGCCGCCGACACCGGCGAGCGCCATGGCGAAGAGCAGGATACCGGTGGCGGCCGTGGCCAGCATCGCGCGCCGGAAGATCAATTCCGGGCCGAGCCGCGGCACGAGGTGCGCGTTGATGCGCCCGACAATCATGATGCCGAGCGCGTTGAGCCCGAACATCCACGCAAATTGCTGCGGGGTCAGCTTGAAATGATCGATGTACACGAAGGATGCGCCCGCGATATAGGCGAAGACGCCCGATTGGACCAGGTTCGCGGGAATCGCGTAGCGCAGGTAGCGCCGGTCGGTGAGCAAGCGCAGCCAGAGCTTCGGCCCGAGCGTCGGGGAGCGATCCGCCGGGATGGTCTCGCGGAGGGTGAAAAAAGCGATCAGGAAGCACGCGAGCCCGAGCCCGGACAGCAGCCAGAACTCGAGGCGCCAGCCGGCGACGAGCAGGATCGCTCCGCCCAATTGCGGTGCGAGGATGGGTCCGAAGCCCGTGATGAGCCCGAGCAAGGAGAGCGCGCGTGCCGTGTGGGCGACATCGAACCGATCGCGGATGACCGCACGCGGGATGACGCTCGCGCTCCCAACCCCGAGGGCCTGCACGACCCGCCAGAACGTGAGCCCCGCCACGCCGGCGCTCAACGCGCAACCGACCGAGCCGATGACCGCGAGCACAAGCCCGCAGAGCAGCGGCGGCCGGCGCCCCAGGTGATCGGCAAGGGACCCAAAGAGGAGCTGGCTCACCGCCAGGCCCGCGAAAAAGGACGGCAGCGTCAGCTCGACCGCGCTCGCGCTCGCCTTGAGGTCGGCGGCGATCGCCGGCAGCGCCGGCAGATACATGTCGAGGGCGAAGGGTGTCAGGATCGAGATGGCGCCCAGCAGAAACAGCAATCGGGACAGCCGGGGCGGTTTTGACATAGCGCGGGTCGGAAGGCCGGAAACAGCGGTGGACATGGATTCTCTGTATAATGCCTTGTTTGTTTCCAAGACGGTGGCGGATGGCTCAAAAAGCGCGCGGCGGCAGCGCCGCGTTGATCTGCGGCTCGGTGGCCTACGATACGATTCTGGTTTTTCCCGACCGCTTCAAAGCGCACATTCTGCCGGACAAGATTCACATCTTGAACGTCGCATTTCTCGTTCCGGACATGCGGCGCGAGTTCGGGGGCTGCGCCGCCAATATCGCCTATAGCTTGAATCTCCTGGGCGATCGCGGCGTGCCCATGGCTGCGGCGGGGCACGATTTCGGCCCGTACCGGGAGCGCATGCGCTCGCAGGGCATCCCTCTCGACCACATCGCCGTCATCGAGGGGGCCTTCACGGCCCAGGCCTTCATCACGACCGATCTCGACGACAATCAGATCACAGCCTTTCACCCCGGCGCAATGCAGCACGCCCACGTCAACAAAGTGTCCGACGTCCCCGAAGCCATCGCCGTAGGGATCGTGGCCCCGGACGGCCGTCAGGCAATGATCGAGCACGCGGAGCAGTTTGCCGCGGCTAAAATTCCCTTCATTTTCGATCCCGGACAGGGGTTGCCGATGTTCAGCGGCGCCGAGCTCGCGCGGTTCATCGAACAGGCCGACTGGGTGGCAGTCAACGACTACGAGTGGGGCATGCTCGCCCAGAAGACGGGCTTGTCCCCGGCCGAGGTTGCCGACAGGGTGAAGGCCCTGATCATCACCAAGGGTGCGGAGGGGTCGATCATTCACACCCGGGAGAGGAGCTGGAGCATTCCCTGCGTGACACCCAACGCCGTGGTCGACCCCACCGGTTGCGGGGATGCGTACCGGGCTGGTTTAATCCACGGGCTGATGCACGGCCTCGATTGGGAAACGACCGGCCGTCTCGCCTCCCTGCTGGGATCGATCAAGATCGAATCGCGGGGCCCGCAGAATCACTTATTCACGCGCGCGCAGCTCCTTGGGCGCTACCGAGAGAATTTTGGATCAGTACCTGAAAGGATTTGAATCATGAGCAACAGTTTTTCATTCACCTCGGAGTCGGTTTCCGAGGGGCACCCCGACAAAGTCGCCGACCAGATCTCCGATGCGGTGCTCGATGCCATCCTGCAGGCGGACCCGCGCGGCCGGGTCGCTTGCGAGACCCTGGTCAAGACCGGCGTGGTGATCGTTGCCGGCGAGATCACAACGAGCGCCTGGGTCGACGTCGAAGCGCTGGTGCGCAAGACCGTGCTCGAGATCGGTTACGACACCTCCGAAATGGGCTTCGATGGCGCAAGCTGCGGCGTGCTCAACATCATCGGCAAGCAGTCGCCGGACATCGCTCAGGGAGTCGACCGCAAGGACGAGCGCAAGCAGGGCGCCGGCGATCAGGGTCTCATGTTCGGCTACGCGACCAACGAGACCGACGTGCTCATGCCGGCACCCATCACCCTCGCGCACCGGCTGGTGAAGCGTCAGGCGCAGGTGCGCAAAAACGGCAAGCTCCCCTGGCTCAGGCCCGATGCCAAGAGCCAGGTGACACTGCGTTACGAGAATGATGCGCCGGTGGGCCTCGAGGCCGTGGTGCTGTCCACGCAGCATTCCGACGACATCAGCACCAAGCATTTGCGCGAGGCGGTGATGGAAGAGATCTTGAAGCCCGTCCTGCCCGCGAAATGGGTCGACAAGCGCACCAAGTACCACATAAACCCGACCGGGCGGTTCGTCATCGGCGGACCGGTGGGCGATTGCGGGCTCACCGGACGCAAGATCATCGTCGATACCTACGGCGGTTTTGCCCGCCACGGCGGCGGCGCCTTCTCCGGGAAGGATCCCTCCAAGGTCGACCGCTCGGCGGCGTACGCCGCGCGCTATGTGGCGAAGAACATCGTCGCGGCCGGCCTTGCCGAGCGCTGCGAGGTGCAAGTCTCCTACGCCATCGGCGTCGCCGAGCCGACCTCGATCATGATCCAGACGTTCGGCACCGGAAAGTTGCCCGACACTCGCCTCACGGAGATCGTGCGGGCGCACTTCGATCTGACGCCGTATGGGCTGCGCGCGATGCTCGATCTCGCGCGGCCGATCTATCAGAAAACCGCCGCTTACGGCCATTTCGGCCGCAAAGAGGAGGAGTTCACCTGGGAGCGTACCGACAAGGCGGATGTTCTCGCGGCCGAACTGACAGCGACGCGTGCGGCCTGAAGCCGCCTCAACACGGAGCCCGAAACGCATGAATGCAGCAATGAAAGTCAAGACCGAATCGATCGTCAAGGATCTCAAGCTGGCCGATTGGGGCCGAAAGGAAATCAAGATCGCGGAGACCGAAATGCCCGGTCTCATGGCGATTCGCAACGAATTCGCGGCCGAGCAGCCGCTGCGCGGCGCGCGGATCGCGGGCTCCTTGCACATGACGATTCAGACCGCCGTGCTGATCGAGACGCTGAACGCGTTGGGAGCTCAGGTGCGCTGGGCCTCGTGCAACATCTACTCGACCCAGGACCACGCCGCGGCGGCGATCGCGGCGGGCGGAACGCCGGTATTCGCGATCAAGGGCGAGACCCTGGCGGATTACTGGGACTACACGCATCGAATCTTCGAGTGGCCGGATGGGGCGCACGCGAACATGATCCTCGACGACGGGGGCGATGCCACGTTGCTCCTGCACCTCGGCGCGAAAGCCGAACAGGACGCCTCGCTCCTCGCGGCGCCCTCGAGCGAGGAGGAGCAGCACCTGTTCGCCGCCATCAAGGCGAAGCTCAAGACGGACCCCAAGTGGTATTCGACCCGCCTCGCCAAGATCAAGGGCGTTACCGAGGAGACCACGACGGGGGTCAAGCGCCTCTACCAGATGGCGAAGGAAGGACGGCTGGCGTTTCCGGCGTTCAACGTGAACGATTCGGTCACCAAATCGAAGTTCGACAATCTCTACGGCTGCCGCGAATCACTGGTCGACGCCATCAAGCGCGCAACCGATGTCATGGTCGCCGGCAAGGTCGCCGTGGTGTGCGGCTACGGCGATGTCGGCAAGGGTTGTGCGCAGGCGCTGCGCGCGCTCTCGGCGCAGGTATGGATCACCGAGATCGACCCGATCTGCGCGCTGCAGGCCGCGATGGAGGGCTATCGGGTCGTCAGCATGGACTACGCCGCCGACAAAGCCGATATCTTCGTCACCGCGACCGGCAATTTCCACGTCATCACCCACGAGCACATGAAGCGCATGAAGGACCAGGCCATCGTGTGCAACATCGGTCATTTCGACAATGAGATCGAGGTCGCCGCGCTGCGGCAATATGCCTGGGACAACATCAAGCCGCAGGTCGACCACGTCATCTTCCCCGACGGCAAGCGCATCATTCTGCTCGCCGAAGGCCGCTTGGTGAACCTGGGCTGCGGCACGGGGCATCCCTCGTACGTGATGAGCTCCTCGTTCGCCAATCAGGTGCTCGCGCAAATTGAGTTGTTCAGCGAGACCTCGAAGTATCCCGTCGGCGTGTACGTGCTGCCGAAGCATCTCGACGAGAAGGTGGCGCGGCTGCAGCTCTCCAAGCTCGGCGCCGAGCTCACCCAGCTCACCGACGTGCAGGCGCGATATATCGGGGTGTCGAAGCAGGGTCCGTACAAGGTGGATCAGTACCGGTACTAAAGGCCGGCGCGTCGGTTATCGCTCGTCGCGCGAGCCAACGGCATGGCGCGGGCGCGCCGCTGCCTGTCTCATTTGGAACAGGCGATCGCCCCGGGGCATCCGTATACTAGCCTAGAGAGGGGTGAGGGCAGCAGATGAACACGAGATCGAGCTCCAAGGTATATCCCGATGCCGCGAGTGCATTGCGGGGCGTGATCAAGGATGGGATCACATTGATGTGCGGCGGATTCGGCCTGTGCGGGGTTCCCGAGCGGCTGATTGCCGCGCTGCTTGATTCGGGGGTCCGCGATCTGACGGTGGTGTCCAACAACGCCGGCGTCGACGGCGCCGGTCTCGGGCTGCTGCTCAAGAGCCGCCAAATCCGCAAAATGATCTCGTCCTATGTGGGCGAGAACAAGGAGTTCGAGCGGCAATATCTCGCGGGGGAACTGGAGCTCGAGTTCAATCCGCAGGGGACCTTGGCCGAACGCATCCGTGCGGGCGGCGCCGGCATCTTCGCCTTTTTCACCAGGACCGGGGCCGGTACGCTGGTCGCGGAACATAAGGAGCAGCGCGTGGTGGACGGCGAGACCTACGTGCTCGAGACCGGATTGACGGCGGATGTGTCGCTCGTCAAGGCCTGGAAGGGCGACACGGAAGGCAATTTGATTTATCGAAAAACCGCCCGCAATTTCAATCCGAACATGGCGACCGCGGGACGCATCACGGTGGCG
>JBEKVP010000081.1:0-8404 GCA_049513935.1 Steroidobacteraceae bacterium | reverse complement strand
CCGGTGCAAGGCACCGGCACCTCGACCACGGATTTCTCCGTCTCGACCGAGACCATCGGTTGATCGACCAGCACCTGATCGCCGGGTTGCACATGCCATACGAGGATCTCGGCCTCGGCCAGTCCCTCGCCCAGATCCGGAAGCCTGAATGTGCTCATGCGATTCTCTAGTTGGCCAGCGTGAGGCGCACCGCGTCGACGATGCGTTCGGTGCCGGGAATGTAGTCGTGCTCGAGCTTGAAGAGCGGCACCACGGTATCGAAACCCGCGACCCGCTGTATGGGGGCTTTAAGATCGTAGAGCCCGTGCTCGGCGACGACGGCGGCGATCTCGGCTCCCAGCCCGACGTTGCGCGCGGCCTCGTGCACGATGACGAGGCGGCCGGTCTTGGCCACGGAGGCGAGAATGGCCTCGCTGTCGATCGGGCTCAGGGTCGCAAGATCGATCACCTCCGCCTCGATCCCCGCGCCCGCGAGCTCACTCGCCGCGCGCAGCGTCTCGACGGTCATGGCGCCCCAGGTGACCAGCGTGACGTCGCCGCCCTCGCGCAGCACGAAGCACCGGTCGAGCGGCAGCGCGCGCCCGTCGTCGGCCACCTCCTGGCGGATCGAGCGATAAAGGCGCGCCGGCTCGAGGAACATCACCGGATCGGGATCGCGGATCGCCGCGAGCAGCAAGCCGTAGGCGCGCGCGGGCGAGGACGGGCAGACGACGCGGATGCCGGGAATGTGGCACAGGAGAGTCTCCGTGCTCTCCGAGTGGTGTTCCGGTGCATGAATGCCGCCGCCGTGCGGCGTGCGGATGACGACCGGGCAGCTCAGGCGTCCGCGCGTGCGGTAACGCATGCGCGACATATGGTTCACGATCTGGTCGAGCGCCGGATAGATGAATCCCATGAACTGAATTTCCGCGACCGGCTTCAATCCGTGAGTCGCCATGCCGACCGCCATGCCGGCGATGGTTGCTTCGGCGAGCGGCGTGTCCTGCACTCGGTCCTTGCCGAAGCGCGCCTGTAGCCCCGCGGTCGCGCGGAACACGCCGCCGTTGACGCCGACGTCCTGACCCAGCACGACCACACTCTCGTCATGCTGCATCTCCCAGCCATGCGCCATTGCGATGGCCTCGACCATGGTTATCTTTGCCAACTCAATGACTGCCGGGCTTCCCGCCGTATTTTCGCGCCGTCGCGCGCTGCTCGCGCAGATGCGGCGGCATCGCGGCGAACAAATGCTCGAACATCGCGTCCGTCGAGGGCTTGGCGCGCTTCAAGTATTCGCCGACCGCCCCATCGATCGCACGCGCGCACTCGGCGTGGAGCGCTTGCTCCTGCGCCTCGGTCCAGGCACCCGACTTGTAGAGATATTGGCGCAGCCGCAGCAGCGGCTCGAGCGTCCATGCCTGCTCGACCTCCTCGGCGCCTCGATACCGCCCGGCGTCGTCGGCGGTCGTGTGATCGCTCAGGCGGTAGGTGAGCGCCTCGATGAGCGTGGGGCCGCCGCCGCTGCGCGCGGCGGCGAGTGCCTCGGCCACCGTGGCGCGCACCGCGAACACGTCGTTGCCGTCCACCTGCACGCCGGGTATGCCGGCGGCCACGGCCTTCTGCGCGAGCGTGCGGGTGGCGGTCTGTTCCGATACCGGAACCGAGATCGCCCATCCGTTGTTCACGATCACGAACACCACGGGCAACGCACGCGCACCGGCCACGTTGAGCGCCTCGTAGAACGCGCCCTCCGAAGTGCCTCCATCGCCGATATACGCGAGCGCGCAGCGCGGCTCCTTGCGGACCTTGAACGCCATCGCCGCGCCGGCCGCGTGCAGGGTCTGGGTCGCGATCGGGACGCACCATGCGAAGTCAGCGCGCGGTCCTGCGAAGTCGTTGCCGCGCTCGTCCCCGCCCCAGTAGGTCAAGATCTCGAGCATGGTCACGCCGCGCCAGAGCTGCGTCCCGATCTCGCGATAGACGGGCGCCAGTACGTCCTCCGGAAGCATCGCCGCCGCGACGCCGATGTGCGTCGCTTCGTGTCCGAGCGAGGAGGCGTAGGTACCGAGCTGTCCGGTACGCTGCAGATTCACGGCCTTGGCGTCGAACAGCCGCTGGTGCGTCATTGCCCGATACATGCGCAGGACCTCTTCCGTGTCCGCGGCGAACCGCGGCAGCGGTGCAACGGTGCCGCCGTTCGGATCGAGTGTCTGTCTGTATTCTATTTTGAATTCGACCACCGTCGGCATCGGCGAATTATGCCAGGGCGGCGCTTCAAGCACGATGCCGCCCGGCGAGATATTGCTGCGTCTGCATCTCGACGAGGCGGCTGGCGGCACGTTGGAATTCGAATGTCAAGCGCTCGCCGTGGTAGAGCGATGCGGGCGGCGCCGCGGCGGAGACGACGATTTTCACGCCGCGGTCATAGAGCTCGTCGATCAGCATGATGAAGCGCCGCGCCGCATCCTCATCCTGCGGCGTGAACTTCGGGATATTCGCGATGAACACGGTGCCGTAGAGCCGCGCGAGCTCGATGTAGTCGTTCTGACTGCGGGGACCTTCGCAGAGTTCGCGGAATTCGAACCAGGCTATGTCCGGTCCGGCGGCGACGGCGCGCAGCGGTCGGCCCTCGATTTTAAGCGTTGCGGGCGCGGTGACCGCGCCGCCGGCGAGCGCCGCGAACCGCCGCTTGAGATCGCGCGACGTCCCCTCGAGCCCCGAGTCGAGGTAGGTGGGCGCTCGCTCGAGCTGGCGCAATCGGTAATCGGAGTCCCCGTCCAAGTGCAGGACATCCATGCGGGACTGGATGAGCGCGATCGCAGGCAGGAATCTCTGGCGCTGCAACCCGTCTTTATAGAGCTCCTGCGGCGGCACGTTGGAGGTCGCGACCAAGGTCACGCCGCGACGGAACAGCCCCTCGAAGAGCGCCGCAAGTATCATCGCGTCGGCGATGTCGGCGACGAAGAACTCATCGAGGCACAGCACACGGGCTTGTCTCGCGATGCGCTCGGCCACGAGCTCGAGCGGTTGCTCCCGATCCTTGATGCGGCCGAGCTCCGCGTGCACGCGGCGCATGAAGCGATAGAAATGGCTGCGCTCGCGCGGCACGCCGCCGAGCGAGGCGAAGAAGGCGTCCATGAGCAGTGTCTTGCCGCGGCCGACGCCGCCCCAGAGATACATGCCCCGCGGCGCGTCGGACAGAGCGCCCGCGGCGAGCCAAGGCAGCAGCGCGCGCAGCCTCTCGGACAGGCTGTGCGAACGGCGTTTGAGGCTCGCAATCAGGGCGTCGAGGCGCGCGGCGGCCGCGTCTTGCGCCGGATCCGGCTCGAGCCGGCCGGCGGCCACCTCTGATCGCAAGCGCGCCCGGACGGTCTTCGCCTCGCCGCTCAAAACGATGTTACAAGCTCTGGTAGTTGGGGCCAGAACCGCCCTCGGGCGTGACCCAGGTGATCTGGTCGGTGTAGGGCTCTTTGATGTCGCAGGCCTTGCAGTGCACGCAGTTCGAGGCGTTGATCTGCAGCTTCTTGCCGCCGGCACCGTCCGGGATCATTTCATAGACGCTCGCGGGGCAGAAGTTCGTGCACGGATTGCCAAACTCCTGCGTGCAGCGCGTGGCGCAGAGCGAGAGGTCGGCGACCTTAAGATGCACCGGCTGGCTCTCGTCGTGCGTGGTCGAGGCAAAGAATACGAACGCCAGCCGGTCGCGCGGCGGCAGCTCGCGCTCGCCCCAGCCTCGATCGGGCGAGGTGTACTCGTCCAGGCGCTTCAGTGCCTTGTCGTCCGCGTGATTGGCGAGCGTCCAGGGGAGCTTGCCGAAGGTGATGGTCTCGAGTCCCGCGTTGGCGAGCCCCAACCAGAGCCCGTGGCGAAATCCTGGCCGGATATTGCGCACCTTGTAAAGCTCGCGTCCGCCCGCCGACTCGCGCCAGCGCCGATCGAAGCCCTCGCTCGTGCCTTTCTCCACGTAGTGGGCCGCGGCCGTCATTCCCGAGCGGATCGCCTGGTGAATGCCCTTGATCTTCGGCGTGTTGAGCGTGCCGCCGGCATCGCCGAGCAGCAAGGCTCCGGGCATCTCGAGCTTCGGCATCGACTGATAGCCGCCCTCGATCACGGTGCGCGCACCGCCGGCGATGATCTCGCCGCCTGCGAGGAGCGATTTGATCGAAGGATGATTCTTGTATTGCTGGAACGCCTCGAACGGCTTGAATCGCGGGTCCTCGTAATCCAGCCCGACCACGAAGCCGACGTAAACGCGGTCGTTGTTCAGGTGATAGAGGAAACTGCCGCCGTAGGTGCGGCTGTCGAGCGGCCATCCGACCGTGTGCTGAATGAGTCCTGGCTGAACGCGCCCGGGCGGCAACTGCCACAGTTCCTTGAACCCGAGGCCGTAGGTCTGCGGCGACTTGCCGGCGTCGAGCTTGAAACGCCGGATGAGCTGCTTCGAGGTGCTGCCGCGGCAGCCCTCGCAGAACATGGTGACCTTGGCATGAATCTCCGGTCCCAATGCAAAGTTCGGTCCCGGCTGACCGTTCTTCTCGACGCCCATGTCGCCGATGCGCACACCCTTCACGCTGCCGGACTCATCGAACAAGGCCTCGGCGGCCGCGAAGCCGGCGAACACGTCGACCCCGAGCTTCTCCGCCTCCGCGCCCAAGATCGGCACGAGCTGTCCGAGCGAGACGATGAGGTTGCCGTGATTGTTCATCTGCGGGGGCGTGATGGGCAGCTTGTAGCGCTTGCGCCGGGTCATGAACAGGAACTCATCGCGGGCGGCGGGGACGCAGATCGCAGGCGCGTGCTCACGCCACTGGGGCAACAGCTCATCGAGCGGGCCGGGTTCGAGAACCGCACCGGACAAGGAATGCGCGCCCAAGCTCGCCGCCTTCTCGAGCAGGCAAACGCTCAAATCGGGCTTGAGCTGCTTCAGTCGAATGGCGCAAGCAAGCCCGGCGGGACCGCCGCCGACGATCGCCACCTCATACTCCATGACGTCACGTTGGTTCTCGCTCATCGCGCCTCGCACCTCTTGGGGGCCTTCCGCTTGAAAATGGCGGCGTAGTAGACCATAAACCGCGGCGCGGAACGATAAATCCACCTGTCGGACAGCCCATGAGGGGATTCTCGCACGGCCGTCGCTTATACCAGTGGGGACACCATGGTTGCAGGCCACGGACGCTGCTAACTAAGGATGGCCAATGGATTGGGCATGGTCGGGCAAGGACGCCCACCCCAACTAGAAACCGGGATGCTGCATCGCCGCGATCGCTCGCGCGCGATGCGGCGGGGTCATTCGGCATCCCGATGATCGAGGTCCCCAAACGCCCCTAGACGATCTCGATCGCGATCGCCGTCGCCTCGCCGCCACCGATGCATAGGCTCGCGACGCCGCGCTTCTTGCCTCTCGCCTTCAACGCGTGAACGAGCGTGGTCACGATGCGTGCGCCGGTGGCGCCGATCGGATGTCCGAGCGCACACGCCCCGCCGTTCACGTTCACCTTGGCCGGATCGAGGCCGAGCTCCTTGATGGCGGCCATCGCAACCACCGCGAACGCCTCATTGATCTCATACAGATCGACGTCGGAGGCCTTCCATTCGAGCCGTGAGAGCAACTTCTGGGTGGCTCCGACCGGCGCTAGGGTGAACCACTCCGGCTCGCGCGCGAAGCTCGTGTAACCCAGGATCCGGGCCAGCGGCTTCAAGCCCCGCGAAGCCGCGAGAGACGCCCGGGTCAACACCACCGCAGCCGCGCCGTCCGAAATGCTCGCCGAGCTCGCCGCCGTGACCGTGCCGTCCTTCTTGAACGCCGGCTTGAGCGTCGGGATCTTCGCCACATCAATGGTGCCGGGCGTCTCGTCCTTGTCGACGATTGCCTCGCCCTTGCGCGTCTTAGTGGTCACGGGGGCGATCTCGCTCGAGAACAGACCGCCGGCCACCGCGGCCTGCGCCCGCCGCGCCGATTCGCGGGCGTAGTCGTCCTGAGCCTGGCGCGTGAATTCGTACCGGCTCGAGGTCGCCTCGGCAAAGCACCCCATGAGCTGGCCATCCCAGGGGCTTTGCAGACCGTCGGTGAACATGTGGTCGAGCACTTCCTGGTGACCCATCCGATAGCCCGCGCGAGCTTTCGGCAGCAGATAGGGCGCGTTGGTCATCGATTCGAGGCCGCCCGCCACGGCCACCCGCGCGGAGCCGGCGAGGATCTGGTCGCTCGCCAGCATGATGGCGCGCATCGCCGAGCCACACATCTTGTTGACGGTCGTGGTCGGTACGCCGGCAGGGATGCCAGCGCCGAGCGCGGCCTGGCGGGCGGGAGCCTGCCCCAGGCCGGCGGACAGCACGCAACCCAGGATGACTTCGTCGATTTCCGCAGCCTCAACCCCTGAGTCCAGGAGCGCGGCCTTGACCGCCACCGACCCGAGCTGCGGTGCCGTAAGACCCGCGAAAATGCCTTGGAAAGCACCGACCGGCGTGCGGCGGGCGGACAGAATGACGACAGGATCCGAGCTCATGGGCGTGTTCCGTAGGCGAGAGGGGATGAGCGAATCATACAACGACGGGGGGATTAGGGGGCGAGCGGCTCACCCAGAGCCTCGGCGATCCACTCGCGGGTGCGTTGCCGCGCTCCTTCAGCCGGCACCACGCCCAAGATCTCAAAGCGTACCGCGCCGCGGCGGAGCATCATCGTCCCCGGGGGGAGCAGATCGCGGGTGCCGTGAATGGCCACGGCGACGACCGGCATGTTCGAGCGCTCGGCGGTCGCGAAAGCGCCGGCCAGAAACCGGCCGATCTGCCGGGTCCCGTCGAAGGTGCCCTCGGGGAAGAACACGAGCGACTGACCGGTGGCGGCGAGCTTCCACACGCGGCGCGTGTCCGATCCTCCCTTATGACGGTCGAACCGCTCGACGAAAGCCGAGCCGACCCGTCTGAGCAAGAGGCTCGCGAGCGGTACCCGGGCCATCTCCTTCTTGATGACAAAGGCGAACTCGGGCGGCAGGGCGGCCGCGGCCACGATTCCGTCGATGTAGCTGGCATGGTTGGCGACGACCACGCAGGGTCCGTGCGGTAGGCGCTCGCGTCCATCGACGATGAGCCGAATGCCGGCGCCCCGAAAGAACCATCGCGCGGACGCGCCCGCGACCAACCGGCGCGCGCGCAGCCCGGGCACGAACAGATTGACCACGAGTGCGACAAGGCCCAAGACGATGAACAGCCCTAGACAATAGGCCGCGTAAAGCCGTTGCCAGAGGGTTCTGGTCGCACGAAATGAAGCCGCATCTGTGATCTGGTTCTCCTTATGTTAATACTTCCGGTTACTGTGAGACTGGTCACGCCGACCCGCAAGCGCCGCTCGCATACTGCGTACCGATAGAGCGTATGGCACTACTTCGTGCGACGTTCACGCGCAGGAACTTATGGCGACGGCTTTGAAACGGTCGGTTTATACACGCAGCTCAGGCGCAGGGGTACCGCCATCTCGCGACGCGACGGATCCGGCTTTGCAGCGTTTCCTCGACGCCGTCTGGATGGAACGCGGTCTCTCGGCGAACACACTCGCCGCCTACCGAGCTGATTTGACCGCCTTGGCGCGCTGGCTCGAAGAGCGCGACAGCGCGCTGCTCAAAGCGACGCGCATCGAGCTTCTCGGATTCATCGCGGCGCGCGTCGAGGGCGGATCCCGTCCGCGATCGACCGCGCGTCAGTTGTCGAGCTTCCGGCGATTCTTTAGATTCATGGTGCGCGAAGCGTTGATCTCGGTGGATCCGACCGCGCAGATCGCGATGCCGAAGATCGGCCGCTCGCTGCCCAAATCGCTCTCGGAGGCCGAGGTCGATTCGCTGCTCGAGGCCCCGGTCGTCACCGATCCGTTGGGTCACCGCGACCGGACCATGCTCGAGGTGCTGTATGCGACGGGGCTTCGCGTCTCCGAGCTCGTCAGCCTCAAGCACAACCAGGTCAACTTGAATCAGGGCGTCATGCGCGTGGTCGGCAAGGGCAACCGCGAGCGCCTGATTCCTCTCGGCGACGAAGCGGTCAAGTGGTTGCAGCAATTCATGCAGGGTCCGCGCGTCGAGATCCTGCTCGAGCGGCAAACCGACTATCTCTTCCCGACGCGGCGCGGCGATCGAATGACGCGCCAGGCGTTTTGGCACATCATCAAGCGCTACTCGAAGAAGGCCGGTGTCGAGAAGGAACTCTCGCCGCATACTCTGCGTCATGCCTTCGCCACGCACCTGCTCAATCACGGAGCGGACTTGCGCGTGGTGCAGATGCTCCTCGGCCACAGCGACCTTTCGACGACGCAAATCTACACGCACGTCGCGCGCGAGCGCCTGAAAGAGCTGCACGATCGTCACCACCCCCGCGGCTAGCGCGGGCGCCGCGTGCGCATTTGCTGGGATTTCCTGAACCACTTTGCCGCCGGGAAGTC
>JBEKVP010000080.1:0-8432 GCA_049513935.1 Steroidobacteraceae bacterium | reverse complement strand
CGGGCACACACCCGGCCAGCATGCCGTATCGCGTACCGCAAATACCGGCGGATCAGCCGGCGGCGATCGTGTTCACCTCCGGGTCGACGGGAACGCCACTGCCGTATCGTAAAACCTGGGGCCGGCTGGTGCGCTGCGTACGCGACGGCGCGGCCGAGCTCGGGCTTCTCGACGGCAGGGCTCACACGCTCGTCGGCACCGTGCCCGCGCAACACATGTATGGGTTCGAGTCCACCGTCCTGGTCGCTCTGCAGAGCAACAATGCATTCAGCGCCGAGCGGCCGTTCTACCCAGCGGACGTCTCGGCCTGTTTGAGCTCGGCGCCGCGGCCGCGTGCGCTGGTGACGACTCCCGTGCACTTGCGCGCACTCCTGGCGGCGGACCTCGAACTGCCGCCGCTCGATCTCATCGTGTCGGCGACGGCACCGCTCGCGCGGGAATTGGCGCGGCAGGCGGAGGAGAAATTCCGCGCGCCGCTGCTCGAGATATACGGATCCACGGAGACCGGGCAGATCGCGATGCGGCGCACTTCCGAATCGACCGCCTTCAGGCTCTGGCGAGGCGTGAGACTGCGCGCCGACAACGGTCAGGTGTACGCACACGGCGGCCACGTCGAGCAGATGACGCCCATGTGCGATGTGCTCGAGATCACGGGCGAGGATGAGTTCACCTTGCACGGGCGTACCGCGGACCTGGTGAACGTCGCCGGAAAGCGCAGCTCCTTCGGCTACTTGAACTCGCAGCTGAACGCGATTCCGGGCGTGGTGGACGGTGCGTTCTTTCTGCGCGACAGCGACGGCGAGAGCATGACCGGTATCGCGCGGCTGGCCGCGGCCGTGGTCGCCCCCGGTCTTTCCGCAGGCGCCCTGATCAAGAACCTGCGCCGGCGCATCGATCCGGTATTCCTGCCGCGGCCGCTGCTCATGGTGGAACGGCTCCCCCGCAACGCCGCCGGAAAGCTTCCGCAGCAGGCACTTCAATCGCTGGCCGATCAGCACGCGCGGCGCGCCGGAGCGCCCAAGCCTTCCATGAGGCATAAGCCGTGAAGCTCGTGCACACACTCGACGTGGCGGCCGATCACCCGGCGTTCGCCGGCCACTTTCCAGGAATGCCGATTCTTCCGGGCGCCCTGTTGCTCGATGAGGCGCTCCACGTCATCGAGAAGGATCGGAATCTCGATCTCACGCAATGGCAGGTCACCGCCGCCAAGTTCCTGGAAGCGGTGCGGCCGGGCGACGCGCTCGCGATCGAGCACAGCGCGGCGTCCGACGGCACGTTGCGCTTCGCCGTGCGGATCGGGGACCATACTGCGCTGACCGGAATCTTGTCCGGAGGCAAGGGCGCCGGAGGAGCGTCCGATTCCGATGACCCCTGATCCCTCGCGCCTTCTCGGGCCGCGGGCCATCGACGGCCGCCCCGACCCTGCGCCGCTCAAGCCGGCGGAATGGCGGGATTACCGTGAGCGCGGCAGCGCAGGGCTGCTCAAGCTCATGGCCCTTCTGTCGCTGCGGCTCGGCCGGTCCTTGAGCCGCAGCGTGCTCTACGGCATCGCCACGTATTTTTTTCTCTTCTCGCCCGCGGCGAGGCGGCATTCACGCCGCTTTTTGAAGCTCGCGCTGGGCCGCGATCCGAGCGCGGCCGACCGATTCCGGCACATCCTGTACTTCGCCACCTGCATCCACGATCGCGTCTACCTCGTCAACGAGCAGTATGATCGGTTCGATTACACCGTCGAGGGGGAGCCGCTCATGCGTGCGCAGATCGACGCCGGTCGCGGGGCATTCCTGTTGGGCGCACACATGGGGAGCTTCGAGGTGATGGCGAGCTTGGGCCGGCGCCAGCCGGGTCTGCACGTCTGCATGACGATGTACGAGGACAACGCCCGCAAGATCAACGCCCAGCTCGCGGCCATCAATCCGGATGCGAAGCCGGACATCATTCCCTTGGGGCACCTCGATACAATGCTGAACGTCGCCGAACGGCTCGAGCGGGGCGCGTTCGTCGGAATGCTGGGCGACCGCACGCTGGGGGATGAGCCGGTGCGCTCGGTGACGCTGCTCGGCCAGCGTGCTTACCTGCCCACCGGACCGATGCGGACCGCGGCAATCCTCAAGCGCTCGGTGATCTTCATGGCCGGTCTGTACCGCGGCGGCAACCGCTACCACGTGGTTTTTGCGCCGATCGCGGATTTTTCGGCGACCCCGCCCGGTGCTCGCGACGCCGCGGTCAACAGCGCGATGGCGCGTTACGCCGCGCTGCTCGACCGCTACTGCCGCAGCGATCCGTACAATTGGTTCAATTTCTTCGACTTCTGGCGCGAGCGAGCCGACTTAAGCGAAGCATGATGCGGCGTCGAATCGCTCTCGTCGCATTGGTGACGTTGTGGGCGGCGGCAACGCTCGGGCCGCCCGCGGCGCGCGGCGCCTCCGAGGACCTCGACGAGCTCATGCGTCTCATGGCGGCGCGCCGGCACGGCGAAGTGGACTTCATCGAGCAACACTTCCTCGCGGTGCTCAAGCGTCCGGTCGAATCCTCCGGCATCATGATCTATGACGCGCCCAAGCGGCTGGAGAAGCGCACCCAGTCGCCGCGTCCCGAGACGCTGCTGCTCGATGGCGACGTGCTCACCGTGCAACGCGGCGCGCAAACCCATGTTCTGGACTTGAAGGCTTACCCCGCGGTCTTGCCGCTCGTCGAAAGCATGCGCGCCACCCTCGCCGGCGATTCGAGCGCGCTCGAGCGCGTGTTCACGGTGGAATATGCCGGCAGCCTCTCGCATTGGATGCTGACTCTCGCGCCGCGCGATGCGCGGGTCGCAAAAAAAATCTCCAGGGTGCGGATCGAGGGCGTACGAGACAACCTGATCACCGTGGAGATTCTCGAAACGGACGGCGATCGATCGCTCATGACCTTGCGCGATCACCCGATCCCATGACCGGGCGCAAGCTCCTCCGGATCGGCGGCTGGCTCGCATTCATCCTTTTGGCAGCAGCCATTGCCGTGCACGCGCGCTACGTTACCGACCTGTCGGCTTTTCTGCCGGCAAGACCCACACCCACGCAGCGCCTGCTGGTCGACCAACTGCGCCTAGGACCTGCGTCGCGGCTGATCTTGATCGCGCTGGAACGAGGCGATGCCGGAACACGCGGGCGAATTGCTGTCGCGGTGGCGGCGGCGTTGCGCAGCGACCGCAAATTCTCGAGCGTCAACGACGGCGAGGACGCGGCCGCGGACCGCGATCGGGACTTCCTGTTCGAGCACCGCTACGTCTTGAGCGATGCGGTCACGCCGCAGCGCTTCACGCCGGCGGGCCTGCGCGCAGCGCTCGAGGAGACCATCGCGGACCTCGCCTCGCCCGAGGGACTGTTGACCAAGTCGCTCACGCCCCACGATCCGACCGGTGAAACCTTAGCGGTTGTCGAGCAGCTCTCGAGCGCGCCGGCGCCGCGCAGCCAAGACGGCGTCTGGGTCTCGGCGAACGGCGAGCGCACCTTGTTGGTTGCCGAAACGGCGGCCGCGGGCTCCGATACGGACGCACAGGAACACGCGCTCGACGCGGTTCGGGCGGCCTTCGCCGCAGCCGTGCGCGCCGGGGGCCCGGGCGCGCGGCAAGTCGAGCTCAGAATGAGCGGACCGGGCGTCTTCTCGGTGGCCTCGCGGGCGAGCATCCAGCATGCCGTCGTGCGTCTGTCGCTCGCCGCAAGCGCGCTCATCGTCATCGTGTTGCTCGCGGCGTACCGATCTGCCGCGGCGTTGGTTCTCGGGCTCTTGCCCGTGGCGACCGGCGCGCTGACCGGCGTCGCGGCCGTGGCGCTCGGATTCGGCGCGGTGCACGGCATCACCCTGGGGTTCGGCATCACGTTGATCGGCGAGTCGGTCGACTATTCCATTTATTTTTTCATCCAGTCGCATCGCGCGGCGCCGCGCGGCCGCCCCGGCGAGACCCGGCAAGAGCGATTGTGGCCCACCATGATACTCGGCATGCTCGCCTCGGTTTGCGGCTTCGCCTCGCTTTTGCCGTCCGGCTTTCCCGGTCTTGCGCAGCTTGGGATGTATTCGATCTGCGGCTTGATCGCGGCACTCGCCGTCACGCGATTCGTCCTGCCCGAATTGCTGCCTCGGCGATTTCAAATTCGAGACCTCACGCCGCTTGGCCTCTGCATCGCGCGCGCTCTCGCCCCCTTGAGGCAGAGGCGCAGAGCCGCGCGTTGGGGCTCCGCGCTGGCGCTCGCCTGCGCCGCGCTTCTCGTGCTCTATGGCGCGCGCGGGCGCCTGTGGAACCGCGAGCTCTCGAGCTTGAGCCCGATCCCGGCGGCGGCGCTCGACTACGACGCGCAGCTGCGCGGCGACCTGGGCGCTCCGAGCGCGCTCGACCTCGTGGTGGTGCCCGGCGCGAGCCTGGAGTCGGTGCTGCGCGGCGCGGAGAGCGCGGCGCAGGTGCTCGCGCCATTGGTCGGGCAGAAGGTGATCGGCGGCTTCGACAGTCCCGCGAATTACCTGCCGAGCCAATCCGCTCAGGCGGCGCGGCGCGCGAGCCTCCCGGAACCCGCCGTGCTGCGCGCGAACCTCGAGCGGGCGGCCGCCGGCCTCGCGCTCGATACCGGCCGGCTGACGCCCTTTCTCGACGACGTCGAGGCGGCGCGGCACGCGGCGCCCCTCACGCCCGAAGATCTTCGAGGGACCTCGCTCGCCGCGGGCTTCGACGCCTTGATTCTGCATGTCGATGGCCGCTGGAATGCGCTCATCCCGCTGCGCGCCGCGGATCCGAGCGCGGCCGGCACAGGCGCGCCCGACATCGATATCGAGCGAATCCGCCGCGCCTTCGCCGCCGACTCGAGCGGCGCCTGGGTGCTCGATATGAAGCGCGAGTCGGATGCGCTCTACGCCGCGTATCTGCACGAGGCTATCCGGCTGTCGCTCTACGGACTCGCCGCCATCGCCGTGCTGCTGTGGGTCGCGCTCCGCTCGCCGCTGCGGGCGGCGCGCGTGCTCGCGCCGCTGTTACTGTCCGTGCTCACCGTCGCGGCTGCGCTCGCGCTCGCGCGGCGCGAGCTCACGATTCTGCATCTCGTCGGCATGCTGCTCATCGTGGCCGTGGGCTCCAATTACGCGCTTTTCTTCGACCGCGGCGGCGGCGGGGGAGAGGAGGCTCCGTCGGGAGGCGCCTCGCCCCTCACCTTGGCGTCGCTGGGCCTGGCCAATCTATGCACCGTCTTAGGCTTCGGACTGCTGTGCTTTTCGGGAGTGCCCGTGCTCGAAGCCCTGGGTACGACGGTGGCGCCCGGGACGCTGTTGGCGCTCCTCTTTGCAGCGGCGCTCACGCGCGCGGGCGGCGCGGGGCCGCCCGACTCAAAGGCGCCGGTCGGTGCGTAGCATTCTCTGCGCGGCGCACGGGGGCAGCGAGGCTTCGACGCGCATGGTCTGGCTGCCCGGCGCCTTTCATACCCCGGAAGACTTCGTCGACGCGGGCTTCGACGCCGCCGTGCGCGAGCGCGGCATCGCGCTCGATTTGCAATTCGTGCACTTGGAGCACGCGCACGTGGGCGACCGCCGAGGCATCGCAAGGCTTGCGCGGGAGATCATCGCGCCCGTGCGCGCGCGCGGGTGCCCGACGATCTGGCTCGGAGGCATTTCGCTCGGCGGCTTTTTCGCCCTGGATTATGCGGCCACGCAGGCGGGTGAGTGGGACGGACTTTGCCTGCTCGCGCCCTATCTCGGCAACCGCCTGCTGATCACCGAGATTTCGAGCGCGCGGAACGTCGCCGCCTGGGAACCGGGCCCGCTTGCGGAATCCGACGAAGAACGCCGAATATGGCGCTTCATAAAGACGCGGTCGGCCCAGACGCGGTCGGCCGAGACGCGACCGCTCTACCTCGGATTCGGTCGAGACGATCGCTTCGCCCACGCGCACGGCCTCCTGGCGCAGATGTTGCCCCCCGATGCCGTGCACGTCGTGCCGGGCGGTCACGATTGGCGGACTTGGTTGACGCTCTGGGAGCGATTTCTGGATTCGAGATTCGCATGAATCAATCAGTGGAAACGCCACGCTGGAAACCGACCCCGCTCCTCGCGGGATCTGCGGCAGTACACTTAGGCGCCGTCGCCGCCGCGCTTGCGCGGCCGCGGCTCTGGCCCTTCGCGCTCTCGGCCGTGGTGCTCAACCATCTGGTGCTGGCCGCGGCCGGGCTCTGGCCGCGCAGCCGATGGCTGGGTCCCAACTGGACCTCCCTACCGGCGGCGAGCGGCGAGCGCGGCGAGGTCGCCGTCACGATCGACGACGGTCCCGACCCTGCGGTCACCCCGGCGGTTCTCGCTCTGCTCGAGCGCTACGGAGCCTGCGCCACGTTCTTTTGCGTGGGCGAACGGGTTCTGCGCTACCCGGAGCTGGCGCAGGAAATCGCGCGCCGCGGTCACGCGATCGAGAACCATACCCAGCGCCATCGGCACGACTTTTCCTTGCTCGGCCCAAAGGGCATGGAGGCTGAGATCGTCGGCGCCCAGGAGAGCATCGCGCGGATCATCGGCGAAACCCCGCGCTTCTTCCGGGCTCCGGCCGGCCTGCGCAATCCGTTCCTCGACCCAGTCCTGTGCCGCTTGCACTTGCGGCTCACGAGCTGGACGCGCCGCGGGTTCGACACCGTGAACCGCAGTCCCGCGGATGTCTATCGGCGGTTGAGCGGCGCCTTGCGGGGCGGCGACATCTTGCTTTTGCACGACGGCAACGCGGCGCGCGGGCAGAGCGGAGCTCCGGTGATCGCCGAGGTGCTGCCGCGGTTGCTCGACACCCTGCAGAGCCGGCGCCTCAAGCCGGTGACGCTGCGCGCGGCACTCGCCTCATGAGTCCGCTGCTTCTCAAGCGGTTCACGGCAACGAGTTGCATCGGACGCGGCGCCGCGCAAACGCTCGATTCGCTGATCGCCGAGCGCGGCGGCCTCGCGCGCTGCGATTTCGAGACCGTGGAACTCGATACGCACATCGGCATGGTCGCGGGCGTCGACGATCAGGCACTGCCCGCCGAGTTCGGGCGGTTCGATTGCCGCAACAACCGCCTGGCCGAGATGGCCCTGCGCGAGGACGGTTTCGAGGAAGCCGTGCGCGAGGCGGCGGCGCGTCTCGGCCCGCGCAGGATCGGCGTATTCTTAGGTACGAGCACCGCCGGAATTCTTGAGACCGAGCTGGCCTACCGCGAGCGCGACCCGGTGAGCGGAGCGCTGCCGGCATGGTTCGACTACGCCGCAACGCATAGCTCGTTCTCCGTCGCCGATTTCATGCGCCGTCGCCTTAAGCTCGAGGGACCCGCGGCCGTCGTGGCCTGCGCCTGCGCCTCGAGCGCCAAGGTGTTCGCAGCCGCGCGGCGCATGATCGAGGCGCAGCTCATCGACGCCGCCCTCGTGGGCGGGGTCGATTCCCTGTGCTTGACCACGCTCTACGGCTTTCATTCGCTGCAGCTGTGCTCGCGATCGCCCTGCCGGCCCTTCGACATCGAGCGCGACGGCATCTCCATCGGCGAGGGCGCGGCGTTCGCGCTGCTCGAGCGGGTCGGCGGGGACGTCGCGAGCGGGGACGTGCTGCTTCTCGGAGTGGGCGAGTCGAACGATGCGTATCACATGTCCGCGCCGCATCCCGAGGGGAACGGCGCGCGCCGGGCGATGCAGGACGCGCTGTCGGATGCCTCGCTCGAGCCCGGCGCGATCGACTACATCAATCTGCACGGAACCGGGACGCCGAGCAACGATCGCTCGGAGAGCCACGCCGTGACCAGCGTATTCGGCGCGGCGGTCCCCTGCAGCTCGACCAAGGGCGCGACCGGCCACACGCTCGGGGCGTCCGGAGCGCTCGAGGCGGTGATCAGCGCGCTCGCCTTGCGACACGGACTCATGCCCGGCGGAGTGAATACCTCGCGCATCGATCCGACGCTCACCGCGCACTACCTCAAGAGAAAACGCACGGCGGTTCTGTCGCGCGTGCTCTCGAATTCGTTCGGGTTCGGCGGCACCAACTGTAGCCTCATCTTCGGCCGCGCCGGGTGAAGATCGCGGCCTACGTCGGCGGGATCGGCGTGCTCGGCCCGGGTTTCGCGAGCTGGGGCGAGGCGTCCGCGGTGCTGTCCGGCCGGCGTCCCTACGCGCCCTCGCCCACGGTTTTGCCGCCGTCCTCGCTGTTACCTGCAACGGAGCGGCGCCGCACCGGACGCGTGGTCAAGCTGGCGCTCACCGTCGCCTCGGAAGCGGCCGACCGTGCCGGCATGGCCGCCGGGCGCTTGAAGAGCGTTTTCTCTTCCTCGGGGGGCGACGGGCAGAACTGCCACGAGATTTGCCTGGCGCTCGCAGCGACGCCGCGCGAGATCTCTCCGACGCGCTTCTCTAACTCGGTGCACAACGCCGCGGCCGGCTATTGGAGCATCGCGACCGGCGCTACGCCGGCGTCCACCG
>JBEKVP010000079.1:0-8466 GCA_049513935.1 Steroidobacteraceae bacterium | reverse complement strand
CTATTTGATCGTGCTCTTGATCGACGAGCGGCCCGAGGAAGTGACCGAGATGGCGCGCACGGTGAAGGGCGAGGTCGTCTCCTCGACCTTCGACGAGCCCGCCAGCCGCCACGTCCAGGTCGCCGAGATGGTCATCGAGAAGGCCAAGCGGTTGGTCGAGCACAAGAAGGACGTCGTCATTCTGCTCGACTCGATCACGCGGCTCGCGCGCGCCTACAACACCGTCGTACCGAGCTCCGGCAAGGTGCTCACCGGCGGCGTCGATGCGAACGCGTTGCAGCGTCCGAAGCGCTTCTTCGGCGCGGCGCGCAACATCGAAGAAGGCGGCAGCCTCACCATTCTCGCGACGGCGCTGGTCGATACCGGCTCCAAGATGGACGATGTCATCTTCGAGGAGTTCAAAGGCACGGGTAATTCGGAAATTCACCTGGACCGCCGCATCTCCGAGAAGCGCGTCTTTCCGTCGATCAACATCAACCGCTCGGGCACGCGCAAGGAAGAGCTCATCACCGATCCGGCGGAGCTTTCCAAGATGTGGATTCTGCGCAAGCTCCTGCATCCCATGGACGAGCTCGCGGCGATCGAATTCCTGCTCGACAAGATGAAGGATACGAAGACAAATACGGATTTCTTCGATGCGATGAAGCGGTAGGACCTGCGGCCGCGGTAGACCGGGGGAGCTTGAAATCATGCAGTGGTGGGCGTGGATTACGGTCGGCGCCGTGCTGTTGGGTTCCGAATTGACCTTCGTCAATGCCCAGTTCTATCTCGTGTTCATCGGCGCGGCCGCGCTCGTCGTGGGACTTCTCGATCTCGCGGGCATCCACGCCGGGGTATGGCTGCAGTGGTCGATGTTCGCGTTTCTCGCCGCCGTCTCGCTGGTCGGTTTCCGGCGGCGCGTCTATGCGCGTTTACAGCGCAACTTGCCGGCGATGAAGGTCGGCCCGCAGGGCGAAATCGTGGTCTTGCCGGCGGCGCTTCCGCCCGGCGAGAGCTGCCGACTCGAGTTTCGCGGCTGCTCGTGGAACGCCATCAATGCCGGCGCATCCGTCATCGCCGCCGGTGCGCGTGCGCGCATCAAGCGGGTCGACGGTCTCACGCTGGTGGTTCAGGCCGACAGCTGAGCATTCGAAGAAACTGATCAAGGAGAGAACGCTTGGAGATCCCCTTGGGCTATGGAGCCATCGCGATCGCCATCATAGTGGTCGTCATGGTGGCGAAGACCGCCACGGTGGTGCCGCAGCAGAGCGCCTACGTGGTCGAGTACCTGGGCAGGTACAGCCGTACCTTGCAGGCCGGATTCCACATCCTCATTCCGTTCGTCGAGAAGATCGCGTACCGCCACAGCCTCAAGGAGATCGCGATCGATATCCCCGAGCAGATCTGCATCACGCGCGACAACGTGCAAGTCGGGGTCGACGCCGTGCTTTACATGCAGGTTCTCGATCCGCATCTCGCCTCCTACGGCATCGCCAACTACGGCTTCGCCATTTCGCAGCTCGCGCAGACGACTCTGCGCAGCGAGATCGGCAAGATCGAACTCGACCGCACCTTCGAGGCGCGCGGCGCCATCAATGCCAACGTCGTCGGCGAGCTCGACAAGGCGTCCGTCGCGTGGGGCGTGAAAGTGCTGCGGTACGAGATCAAGAACATCACGCCGCCCAAGGACGTGCTCTCCGCCATGGAGAAGCAGATGCGCGCGGAGCGCGAAAAGCGCGCCGTGGTCCTCACTTCCGAGGGCGAGCGCGATGCCAAGATCAATGCGGCCGAGGGCGACAAGCAGCGGGTGATCAAGCAATCCGAGGCCAACAAGCAGCAGCAGATCAACGAGGCCGAGGGACAGGCGCAGGCGATTCTCGCGGTGGCGACCGCGACGGCTGAAGGCTTACGCCAGGTGGGCATCGCGCTTTCGGACCGCGGTGGCATCGAAGCCATGCAGCTTCGGATCGGCGAGGAATACGTCAAGCAATTCGGCAAGCTGGCGCAGGCCGGGACGACCTTGGTGGTGCCCGCGAACCTCACGGATCTCGCCTCCATCGTGACCATGGCGACCAGCATTGCCAGGAAGCCTCAGGGCAGCCCGCCGGGCGGAGCCGTGACTCGACCTTGAGCGACGGCAAGGTCCCGGCGGCGGGCGCGCGCCCGGCCGTACCGATCCGGTTTGCGGAATTCGTCGCGCTCATCGCGGCGATGATGTCGACCCAGGCGCTCGCCATCGACGCGATGCTGCCCGCGTTCCCGACCATCATCGCCGTCCTCAGGGTGTCCGATCCCAATCACGGCCAGTGGATCGTCACCGCGTACATGGCCGGTTTGGGGGCGGGCCAGCTACTCTGGGGCGTGCTGTCGGATCGCTTTGGCCGGCGGCCGGTGCTGCTCGGGGGACTCGGTCTTTACGTGGTTGCCGCGCTCCTGTGCGGATTCACAGGCAGCTTTGCGGCGCTTCTCGGCTGGCGCTTCGTGCACGGGTTCGCCGCCGCGAGCGTTACGGTTGCCCGCTCCATCATCCGGGATCTGTACTCCGGCCGGACCATGGCGCGGGTCATGTCGTTGACCTTCGTGGTCTTTCTCACGGTGCCGATCCTCGCGCCGAGCCTCGGGCAGCTCATTCTGCTGGGGGCGTCCTGGCGCGACATCTTCATCGTGTGCGGCATCTTCGCCACCGCGGTCGGCGTTTGGGCGTTGGTGCGCCTGCCCGAGACGCTGCATCCGGAATATCGCTTGGCGCTCAATCCCACTCAGGTCGCAGCCGCCGTCAAGCTCGTGCTCGGGGATCGGATATCGATCTGCTACACCTTGGCGACGACCGTCATGTTCGGCGCGCTCATGTCGTACGTTGCCATGGTGCAGCAGATCTTCGCGGATGTCTTCCATCGATCGAGCCTCATGCCGGGCATGTTCGCGCTGTGCGCGGGATTCATGGGCGTGGCGGCGTTTTTCAATTCGCGTCTCGTAGAACGGCTGGGCATGCGCCTCATCTCGCACACCGCGCTCCTGGTCTACATCGGCGTGGCCGCCTTGCACCTCGGCGTCGCGGCGCTGGGTGAAGAGCACATCTGGACGTTCGTGGTGCTGCAGTCCTTCACCATGGCGACGTTCAGCCTGTCGGTGTCGAACTTCGGCGCCATGGCAATGGAGCCCGTGGGATCAGTCGCGGGAATCGGCGCCTCGCTGCAAGGTTTCATTTCCACCGGTGCCGCGGCCTTCGTGGGGGCCGTCATCGGCCGGGAATTCAACGGCAGCACCGTGCCGCTTGCCGGAGGCGCGCTGTGCAGCGGCCTCATCGCGCTTATCTTCGTGCTGTGTGCGGAAAAGGGCCGCCTGTTTCGCGGCCACCACGCGGGGCCCGCTGGTCTGGGCTTCGCGCACTAGGCGCGACGCGGCTCGGTGGGTCAGCCTGCCTCGAAGAGCGCGTTCACTGCGGGGTGCGTGGCGGCGCCGGCAAGGCCCTCGAAGCTGCCGCGCTCCGCGAGCTCGCGGGCCGCGCGCATGAACCCGCCCCAAGCAGCCCGTGCCAGCGCACCACCCACGCTCACGCGCCGCACGCCGAGGTCCGCGAGGTCAGCGAGCGTGAGACCGGCGGGCGCGCTGATGAGCAAGTTGACGGGCTTCGGATGCACGGCCTCGACCACGGCACGGATGTGCTCGGCGCTGCGGATCCCCGGCGCATAGAGGCAGTCGGCTCCGGCGCCGGCGTACGCCTTGAGGCGGGCGATCGTGTGCTCGATATCCGGCAGACCGACGAGGAAGCACTCCGCGCGCGCGATCAGCAGCACCTCGCCGCCCGCCGCGTCGATCGCGCGCCGCGCCGCCCGGACCCGCTCGACCGCCGCGTCCAGCTCGAAGAGCGGCGCGGTCTTGGCGCCGGCCGGGTGAGCCGCGGCGCGCCCCGGGCTAGCGCGCCCCGGGCCAGCGCGCCCCGGGCCAGCGCGCCCCGGGCCAATGGAGTCCTCGATCGATATGCCGGCGATTCCCGTCTCGGCCGCCATCCGCACGCTCTCCGCGACGCCGGCCGCGTCGGCTGCGAAACCATTCTCGAAGTCGGCGTTGAGGGGCACGTCGATCGCGGCCGCCAGAGCGGAGAGATGCTCGAGCACGCGCTCGCGCGGCAAGCCGTTGTCGGGCCGTCCTTGCGACCAGGCGAAGCCCGAACTCGTGCTCGCGAGCGCTTTGAAACCGAGGCTCTGCAGGTACAGCGCGCTGCCGATGTCCCACGGGTTCGGGATCACGAAGCAGCCGCTCTCGTGCAGCGCGCGGAACGCGCGGCGTTTATCGGCGGTGCTGGTCATGCGGGCCCTCCTCTTCGGCTCATGCCCGATGCACGGTACAGGAAAAGCATCCGCGATTGGCGTTGTGCAGATGGATATACTCAACCGCCGCGCTCGAGAACATTCTCTGGATCACCGAGGCGGCCTCACTCCCCGCGCAAACCGCCGCATCGGTCATCTGGTGCGCAGCGTCGTATGCGCGCACGGACATCAAGCGCGTGCGCACGTAGTCCGGGATCCCGCCCGGATCGACCGTCTTTTGCACGGCATCCTTGCGCACGAAGATCGGACCCGATGACTTGTAGGGGGATTGTGCCGGCTGGTGTTCGTAGGGCAGGAGCAGCAGCTCCTCGCCGATCCGCGCGTCGGTCAAGCTGACGCGGCACGGATAGCCGGGCTCCGAATCGGCGACGACACGCTTCGCATTGATCTTCCGCAACTCTGAATCGGACAGCGCGAACAGCGGCGCGAACGGTTCGTAGGGAATGCCGGCGAGTTGAAACGAGGCCATGAGTCACCCGATGCCTTGCGAGACGCGCTGATTGTGGGAGGCGCTCATGGTGAGCCAAACGGTGCGCCGGGTCTCGCCGTTTTCGGACATGCAATTGGCGGCGCGCGGCCAGCGGCGCGCGGCCAGCGGCGCGCGGCCAGCGGCGAGCGTCATTGCGGCGACGCTACGGCGGCGCCCGCTCCCGCTCAATCGCGCGATAACCGATGTCGCGCCGGTATTGCACCAGATTCCAGTGAATCGCTTGGACCAGCTCATAGGCCTGCCGCTGCGCCGCGGCGACGCTCGCGCCCAGCCCGACCGCGCACAGCACGCGCCCGCCGGCAGTCAGCACCTCGCCGCCCTGGATCCGGGTTCCGGCATGAAACACTTTGCCCGGCAGCGCCGCGGCCGCATCGAGACCGCCGATTGGATCGCCGGTCCGGTAGCTCTCCGGATAGCCGCCGGCTGCCATCACGACGCCGAGCGCCGCGCGCGGATCCCATCTCGGCTCGATCCGGTCGAGCGAATGATCGATGGCCGCAGCGCACAGGTCAACGAGGTCGCTCTCGAGCCGCATCAGAATCGGCTGGGTCTCGGGGTCGCCGAGCCGGCAATTGAATTCCAGCACGTTCGGCGTTCCATCTTCCGCGATCATGAGGCCCGCGTACAGGAATCCGGTGTAGGGCGTGCCGTCGAGCTGCAAACCACGCAGCGTTGGCTCGATCACCTCGCGCGTGATCCGGGCATGCAGATCTGGAGTGACGATCGGAGCGGGCGAATAAGCACCCATGCCGCCGGTATTGGGGCCGCGATCGCCGTCGTCGCGCCGCTTGTGGTCTTGCGAGGTGGCGAGGGGAATGACCTGGTCTCGGGCCGCTGCGACGATGAAGCTCACTTCTTCACCGCGCAGGAATTCCTCGATCACGATCGTGTTGCCGGCCGCGCCGAAGGCGCCGGTGAGCATGCCGTTGGCCGCCTCGATCGCCGCTTGGTGCGTCTCACAGATCACGACGCCCTTACCGGCCGCGAGGCCGTCGGCCTTGACGACCAGCGGAAGACGCCGAGCCCGGACGAATGCCGGATCGAAGCTCGACGCCGTGAAGGTCGCGTAGCTGGCGGTCGGTATGCCATGACGCTTCAGGAATTCCTTCGTGTATGCCTTCGACCCTTCGAGGCGCGCCGCCGCCCGGGAGGGGCCGAAGCACCGGCGTCCGGCGGCGGCGAATCGGTCGACGATGCCGGCGACCAGCGGCGCTTCCGGTCCGACGATGGTGAGCTCGATGTCTTCGCGGGCGGCGAGTTCCACCAGCGCATCGAAGTCGCCGGCGCCGATCTCCACGTTGCAAACTTTCGGCTCGCGCGCAGTACCCGCATTGCCCGGAGCGACGAACACTTGCTCGACGCGCGGCGACTGCGCGCACTTCCAGGCGAGCGCATGTTCGCGGCCGCCGCCACCGACAATGAGAACCTTCATCGATCCCGTCCTAGTGCCGGAAGTGGCGCGTGCCGGTGAACACCATCGCGATGCCGTGCTCGTCGGCGGCGGCAATCACCTCGGCGTCGCGCTTCGATCCGCCCGGCTGGATCACGGACTTGATGCCGAGCTCGGCGATTACGTCCAATCCGTCGCGGAACGGAAAGAATGCATCCGATGCGGCCGATGCCGACTCGAGCGACAGGCCCTCATCGCGCGCCTTGAGCGCGGCGATCTTACTGCTCACCACCCGACTCATCTGCCCGGCCCCGATACCGAGGGTGGCCTTGTCCTTCGCGCAGACGATGGCATTCGATTTGACATATTTCGCGACCCGCCACGCGAACAATAGATCGTCCATTTCCGCAGGGGACGGGCGCCGCTTGCTCACGGTGCGCAGGTCGTGTGCGAAGGTCTCGGTGCGATCGCGGGTCTGGGCGAGCAGGCCCCCGGCGACGCTCCGGTATTCGAGGAGCTGCGCGACCGGCTTGCCGAGCTCTCCGGTTTCGAGCACGCGCACGTCGTCCTTTGCCGCGAGCAACGCCTTTGCTGCCGCGGCGACGCTCGGCGCGAGAATGACCTCGACGAATTGCCGATCGAGGATCGCCCGCGCCGTGTCGGCATCCAGCTCTCGGTTGAGCGCGATGATGCCGCCGAAAGCGGACGTCGGATCCGTGCGGTACGCGTTGATGTATGCGGCCGCGGTCGAGTCGGCCAGCGCGACGCCGCAGGGATTTGCGTGCTTGACGATCACGCACGCGGCAGCCTCGAATTGCCGGACGCATTCGAGGGCGGTGTCCGCGTCGGCGATGTTGTTGTACGAGAGCTCCTTGCCTTGAACCTGCAGGGCCTGCGCGACCGAGGAGCCGATGGCGCGCGGGTCGGCGTAGAAGGCCGCTTGCTGGTGCGGATTCTCGCCGTAGCGCAAGTCCATGAGCTTGCGGAACGAGAGATTGAGATCGCTCGGGAAGGTCGTGGGCTCGCCGCCGATGGCGCCGGTAAAGTAGGCCGATACCATCGAATCGTACTGCGCGGTATGCGCGAACGCCTTTGCCGCGAGCTTCTGGCGCATGACGATGTCGGTAGCTCCCTGATTGGCGGCCAGTTCGTCCAACAGACCGCGGTAGTCGCCCGGATCCACCACCACGGTGACCGAGGCGTGATTCTTCGCGGCGGCGCGCACCAGGGCGGGACCCCCGATATCGATGTTCTCGACCGCGTCGTCGTAGCTGCAGTCGGGTCGCGCCACGGTCTCGGCGAACGGATAGAGATTGACCGCCAGCAAATCGATGGGCTCGATGCCGTGCTGGCGCATCACCTCTTCGTCCACACCGCGCCGCCCCAGGAGCCCGCCGTGAATCTTCGGATGAAGCGTTTTCACGCGGCCCCCCATGATCTCCGGGAAGCCGGTGTACTCGGCGACTTCCTTGACGGAAACCCCGTGACGCACCAACAACTTGGCTGTACCGCCGGTGGAGAGCAGCTCGATCCCACGCTCTTTCAGCTCACGCGCGAACTCGACGATCCCAGTCTTGTCGGAGACGCTTAGCAGTGCGCGGCGTAGGGGCGTGAGCAATGCTTTCCTCTACTCGCTGATCCCGAACTCTTTGAGTTTCTTGCGTAGCGTGCCGCGATTGATGCCGAGAATCGTCGCCGCGCGGCTCTGGTTGCCGTGCACGTGCCCCATGACGACTTTGAACAACGGCTCTTCCACTTCGCGCATCACGAGATCGTAGAGATGCGCCGGTTTGTGGCCGTTCAGCGTCTCGAAGTAGCACTGCAGCGCTTCCTCCGCCTGCGAGCGCAACGGCACCCCTTTGCCGTTAACCTTCAGATCGCGCCCGTTGAACGGCGCCGAGACGTCTTTGCGTGCCTTCGATTTCCTTTTTGCGACCATAGCCCCACCCACTCTCCCTAAATCTTTATTCTTTTTCGGCAAAAGTTCTCAACTATGAGCGCTTATGCTGCGCGAGGCTCACGCGTGTCGTATTGCTCCAACAACGTGGCCAATTGCTCTCGTGGTGTCTCGATCCGTACGAGACGATTCCGCAATGCGTCTTGTCCAGGATGTTGACTGAAATACCAAGTCAAGTGCTTGCGCGCCACTCGAACACCAGTCTCGTTGCCGTAGAACTCATATAGGTTTTCGAGGTGGGCGCGCATGATATCACGGACATTTTCTCGCGCTAGATCCTTGCGTAATTTCCCTCCATGAATGAAAGAATTGACTTCAT
>JBEKVP010000078.1:0-8472 GCA_049513935.1 Steroidobacteraceae bacterium | reverse complement strand
AAGAGCTTGTCGGCCGTGCAATGGAGCTCGTTCGACGGCCGCGAAATGCGCATCCGCGTGGGCGCGACGTTCGTGCGCGGCCAATTGGCTTACGACGGCGCCGGCATCGTGAACAACGCGGGGCACGGCCGGTTTCAGAGGCCCCGGCTCGAGAGCGCGGAGCGCAAGCGGTGACCGTGCCTATCGATCCCGAGAGGCTGTGGGATGACCTCATGGCGCTCGGGACCATCACCGAGCCCGATCGTCCCTACACGCGGCGGGCATTCTCGCCGCTGTTCGATGAGGGGCGCACCTGGCTCGCCGAGCGGATGCGCGAGGCCGGATTGCGCACGCACATCGACGCGGCGGGCAACCTGATCGGGCGCCGCGACGGCAAGGGTGCATCGCTCCCGGCCATCATCGTCGGCTCGCACAGCGACTCCGTTCCCTCCGGCGGCCGCTTCGACGGCATGGCAGGCGTCGCCGCCGGCATCGCCATCGCGCGGGCGCTCGCGGCGGCCGGCGTCGATCTCGAGCATCCGCTCGAAATCGTCGACTTCCTCGCCGAGGAGCCGAACGAGTTCGGCTTGTCCTGCGTCGGCAGCCGCGGGATCAGCGGCTGCCTGACGGCCGAGCATCTCAAGGTCACGAGCCCCAAGAACGAGACGCTCGCCGAGGCGCTGATCCGCGTCGGCGGGGACCCCGCACGGCTCGGCGCCGCGCGCCGCGGCGACATCGAGGCAGCGTTCGAACTGCACATCGAGCAGGGCCCCGTGCTCGAGGCCGAATCGATCGACATCGGCATCGTGACGGCCATCGTCGGCATCACCCGGTTCGAGATCGAGTTCAAGGGCCGCGCCGGTCACGCGGGCACAACGCCGATGCACGGCCGTCGCGATCCACTCATCGCCGCCGCCCATATGATCGGCTGGATCCGCGAGCACGCCGTCTCGCTCGCCGCGCGCGGCCGCGGCCATTTCGTCGCGACGGTCGGCATCATCGAAGCGCTGCCCGGCGGCAGCAACGTGATCCCCCGAAGCGCGCGCATCGTGATCGATGCACGCAGCGAGACCAGATCCCTCATGGAGGAGTTTCGGAGCGCGCTCGATCAGGAGAGCCGATCCGCGGCGGACGCGGCGAACGTCGAGCGCGGCAGGTTCGCGGTCCTCTCGGACAATCTGCCGGCGGCGTGCGATGCGCACCTGCAGAAGGTGCTCGGAGAGAGCGCGGCCTCGCTCGGGCTCACGAGCCGGGCGATGGCGAGCGGCGCCGGACACGACATGGCCTTCCTCGCACAGGTCGCTCCCGCGGCAATGGTCTTCATCCCGTGCCAGGAGGGACGCAGCCACACGCCCGAGGAGTGGGCGAGCGCGGACGCGGTGGCGGACGGCACACGCGTTCTCCTCGATGCGATTCTCAAGGTCGACGCCGCGCGGGCGTCGAAAGTTCTCGCCCCGCGGGGCGCCGTCTCGTGAGAAACTGTCCCCTATGAGCATTCGGATTGCGGCGCGATTTGCGTTCATGGGTGCGGCGGCGCTGGCGCTCGGCACGCTCGGTGCGCACGCCGCCGGCAACGAGCCGATCGATGCCCCGCCGACGCTCAAGGACTACCAGGCGCTCGCGAAGCTTCCGGACTGGAGCGGCGTTTGGACGCCGGTCATCAGCGACCAGGAGCGCCAGGAACAGAGCAACCCTCCGCCCTGGAAGCCGGAAATCGCGAGGCAAATCAAGAAAATGTACGCCGAGGAAGATGCCGGCCGGCCGTTTCCGATCATCGATCATTGTTTTCCCACCGGCATGCCGAGCTGGATGCTGATCACGCACAACGCCTTCGAGGTGCTGTTTACGCCCGGCCGGGTCACGATTCTGGGTGAGGGCGACGGCAATCGCATGCGCCGGATCTACACCGACGGACGCCCGCATCCGCCCGATCCCGACCCGAGCTTCCACGGTCATTCGATCGGCCACTGGGAGGGAGACACGCTGGTGATCGACACCGTCGCGGTGTTGCCGCAGGCGTATCTCGCGGTCAACGAGGCGGTGGGCGTCCCGAACGACGGCGACATGCACGTGGTCGAGCACCTGCATCTCCTGAACCCGGATACGCTTGCCGATGATCTCGATATCACCGCGTCCAAGATCTTGATCAAGACCTGGCACACCACGCGCAAGTACTACCGGCAGCGCGCACAGAAGTACGAGATCGTCGAGGGCGTCTGTCAGCAGGGCAAGTTCATCGATGCGAAGGACGCCGACGGCCACGATGTCTTCGCACCCATCACCTTTCACGAAAACGTCCCGATAGGTCCCTCATCCAAATGAAACGTCTCTCGAACCTCGCCGCGGCGATTGCGGCCGTCGCCGTGGGCGTCGTGGCGGCGCTACCCGCCGCGGCTCATCACTCCTTCGCGACCTACGACCGCACCAAGACCCTGACCATCAAGGGCACGGTGAAGACATTCCAGTGGACCAACCCGCACTGCGTCCTTTGGGTAGTCATCCAGGCTCCGGGCGGCGGCGAGCCGCAAGAGTGGACCATCGAGACCACGAGCCCGGGCGTGCTCACCCGCTCGGGCTGGACACGCCACTCGCTCAATCCCGGCGACCGCGTGAGCGTCGAGTTCAATCCCTTGCGCGACGGCTCGCACGGCGGCGGCCTCAACTCGGTGACGCTGCTCGACACCGGCCAGACACTCAAGGCGGGCTTCGGCGAGGAGAAACCGGAGCTTAAGTGACGGGCAACGCGGCGGCCGGCCAAAGCCACGCCTTTGGCCGGCCGGTACGAAGCCCTATCCGAAAAAGCGCCGCAGGCGACTTTTTCCAATGAACCAGCAGCCTGTCGGACTTGCGCCCGCGGCAACGCGGCGCCCGGCCAAAGCCACGCCTTTGGCCGGCCGATGCGCAGCCCTATCCGAAAAAGCGCCGCAGGCGACTTTTTCCAATGAACTAGAGCAGGTCCCTGAGCCGGTAGTAGAGCATCGCGAGCACGAGCGAAGGGCGGCGCAGCAGCGCTCCGCCCGGAAAGTCGCGATGCGGCAGCCGGGCGAATACGTCGAAGCGCTCCGCCGTCCCCGCGACCGCCTCGGCCGCGAGTTTGCCCGCGAGCCCCGTAAGCGACATGCCGTGACCCGAGAAGCCTTGCAGATAGAAGACGTTGGGCGCTAGCCGTCCGAAATCGGGCGCGCGGCTCATGGTGATGTCGAGGTAGCCCCCCCACGCGTATTCGACCTCGAGATCGGCCGTCTCCGGAAAGACGGCCATCAGGCGCCGGCGCATGGACTCCGCGAGGCGCGGCGGCTCGAGCGCGCTGTAGCTCACGCGCCCGCCGAACAGCAGCCGGTTGTCGGCGGACAGCCGGAAATAATCCAGGATCCAGTTGACGTCGGCGACCGCTGCGTCGCTCGGCAAGAGAGCGCGGGCGAGCGCGGGCGGGAGCGGCTGCGTCGCGATCATGTAGGTGCCGACGCCGAGGATGCGCCGCGCGAGCGCGGGCGCCAGCGAGCCGATATACGCGTTGGCACAGAGCACCAGGTGCCGGCAGCGCAGCGTCCCGTTCGCGCTGCGCACGGCCACTTCCGCGCCGTCCTCGTAATGCAGCGCCACGGTGTTCTCGAAAATCCGCACACCCGCCTGCTCGGCGGCGCGCGCCAGCCCTTGGGTGTACTTGAGCGGGTGCAGGTGTCCGCTGCGGGTGTCGAGCACCCCGCCCAGGTAGCGCTCGCTGCGTACGTGCGCCTCGAGCTCGCGCCGATCGAGCAGCCGGACCGATTCGTAGCCGTATTCCCCGCGCAACTCCTCGGTCCATTCGCTGAGCTCCACGATATGCCGCGGCTTGGTCGCGACATGAACGTGGTTCGGCTTGTAGTCGCAGTCGATGCCATGGCCGCGGATCAGCGCTTGCGTCAGGTCGAGCGCTTCGATCGACAGATCGAACAAGCGGTGTGCATCGTCGCGTCCCACCTGGGCCGCGAGCGCCTTCTGGCCGGCGGCGAGGCCGAAAATGGTCTGGCCGCCGCTGCGTCCGGAGGCGCCGTAGCCGACGACATGTGCCTCGAGAAGCGCGACCTTGAACCCGCGCTGCGCGAGATGCAGCGCCGCGGAGCAGCCCGCGATCCCGCCGCCCACCACGGCGACGTCGGCCCTCACCTCGCCGGCGAGCGGCTCGCGGCTCAGCGTCGCGGGAAGCGTGCTCGAGGCGGCGTAGTAGGAGCGGGCGGAGGGCAGATTGAGGCGCACTTTCGGGGCTCGGAGGGGTCGAACTGTTTAAGATTTTATGGCTCTTGACAGAATTTGATGCCTATGAGCCTAGCGGGTAATTTGGGCTCCAGGCAAGATTAATGCGCTGCAACATATGGCGCTAAGTGCCGGAAATGCCTAAATCTTAGCCCATTTTAGAGAGTCGCTCGGGACGAGTCCGCGCCGGTATGGTGTAATACACTCGTTAATTAAGCCTGGTCGTCTACCTAGGCGTTTAATATTTTAAACATGTCTCGCTTGCCCGTCATCGGAATTCCTGCCGATCGCCGGCTGTGTGGTAACCATTACTTTCACATGGTCGGCGAGAAGTACATCGACGCCGTCGCCGCCGGAGCGAGCGCGCTGCCGGTGCTGATTCCCGCGCTCGGGCCCGAGCTCGATTTACCTGCGCTGCTCGAGGTTTGCGACGGGCTGTTGCTGACGGGCAGCGCCTCGAATGTCGAACCTCATCACTATGGAGGCCCGGCGAGCACGCCGGGAACGCTACATGATCCAAGTCGGGACGCTACGACGCTTCCGTTGATTCCGCGCGCGGTCGCGGCCGGTTTACCGGTGCTTGCGATTTGCCGCGGATTCCAAGAAATGAATGTCGCGTACGGCGGCACCCTGCATCAGCGGCTGCACGAGGTCGGCGGATACGCCGACCATCGTGAAGACGAATCGATGCCGCTCGACGTGCAATACGGACCTGCTCACGAGGTCCTCCTGGAGCCTGGAGGAACGCTGCGAAAAATCGCCGGACGGGACCGCCTGCAGGTCAACTCCCTCCATTGGCAGGGCGTGGACACGCTCGGGGACGATCTGCTCGTCGAGGCTCGCGCACCGGACGGCGTCATCGAGGCGTTCCGGGTAGCCGACTCGCCGGGATTCGCCCTCGGTCTGCAATGGCACCCGGAATGGCAGTTCGAGGACAACGCGTTTTCCCGCGCGCTGTTTGCCGCGTTTGGCGAAGCCAGCCGGCACCGCGCCGCAGGCTCGAGGTGAATTTATGGCAAGTACGATTCAGCAGTTCCTGAAAGAGCATGGCATCTCGGAAGTCGAGGCGATCATCCCCGACATGGCGGGCATCGCTCGGGGGAAGCTCATGCCCGCCGAGAAATTCGCGGAGGAAGAAGGGATGCGCCTGCCCGAGGCGATCTTCCTGCAGACCGTCACGGGCGATTACCCGGAGGATCAGAGCGCGATGAATCCCTCCGACATCGACATTGTGCTCAAGGCCGATCCGAAGACGGTGCGCGTGGTTCCGTGGGCCGCCGAGCCGACCGCCCAGGTCATTCACGATTGTTTCTACGGCGACGGCCGTCCGGTGACGATGGCGCCGCGCTACGTGCTGCGGCGGGTCCTCGAGCTCTACGAGGCACACGGCTGGGAGCCGGTGGTCGCCCCGGAGCTCGAATTCTTTCTGGTCGAGCCGAACATCGATTCGGACTATCCGCTGAAGCCGCCGGTGGGCAGGTCCGGACGCCCGGAAATCGGCCGCCAGGCCTACAGCATCGCGGCGGTCAACGAGTTCGATCCCTTGTTCGACGACATGTATTCGTTCTGCGAGGCGCAGGACATCGAGATCGACACGCTGATCCACGAATCGGGCGCCGCTCAGATGGAGATCAACCTCCTGCACGGCTACCCGATGGCGCTCGCCGACCAGGCGTTCCTCTTCAAACGCACCGCGCGCGAAGCGGCGATGCGCCACAAGATGTACGCGACTTTCATGGCGAAGCCGATGGCGAAGGAGCCGGGCAGCGCGATGCACCTGCATCAGAGCGTCATCGACGTGAGAACCCGCAAGAACATCTTCTCGAACGCCGACGGCTCGCCGTCCTCGCTCTTCTTCGGGCACATCGCCGGGCTGCAAAAGTATTTGCCGGGAGCGATGTCGCTGTTCGCGCCGAACGTGAACAGCTACCGGCGCATCAGCCGCTATTCGTCGGCGCCGATCAACGTGCACTGGGGGTACGACAATCGCACCGCCGGCTTACGGGTGCCGATGTCGGGCGCGGAGGCCCGGCGCGTGGAGAATCGGGTCGGCGGCGCAGACGCGAACCCCTACCTCGCGATCGCCGCCTCGCTCGCCTGCGGCTACCTCGGGATGGTGGAGGGTATGAAGCCCTCCGAGCCGATCTCGGGGAGCGCCTATGACCTCGCCATCGCGCTCCCGCGCACGCTCGCCGAGGCGCTGCGGCTGCTGCGCGAGTCGAAGCCGCTGGTGGACGTGTTTGGCGACCGCTTCGTGCTCGCCTATACCGCCGTCAAGGAGGCCGAGTACGAGACGTTCGCGCAAGTCATCAGCTCCTGGGAGCGCGAGCACCTGCTCTTGAACGTGTAATCCGTGCGGCTCTATCCGTGCGGCTCTATCCGTGCGGCTCTATCCGTGCGGCTCTATCCGAGCGGCACTTCCCGTGCGGCACCTCCCGTGCGGCACTTTCAGTGCGACTCTGTCCCCGGGCGCTGGGCTGCGATATAAAGGGCGCTCGCAACAATGAAGGGGTCGCGTTTGATGTGGGGATCTGCGCTCGTGGGACGGGGGACGGCGGTTTTGGCGCTTGGTTTCCTGTCTTTGTTGAGCGCTTGCGGGGGGGCTAAGCAGAGTCCGGGCCCCGAGGCGGCGCCCGGCAAGGTCCTGAATCTCTACATCTGGTCGGATTACCTGGCGCCGAACACGCTGTCCGACTTCGAGAAAGAAACCGGCGTCAAGGTGAACGTCGCTTACTACGATTCCAACGAGACGCTGGAGACGAAGCTGCTCGCCGGCGCAAGCGGCTACGACATCGTGGTACCGACCTCGTCATTTTTCGAGCGTCAGATCAAGGCCGGGGTCTACTTGACGCTCGACAAATCCAAGCTCCCCAATCTCAAGAACATGGATCCGCAGCTCATGGCGCGGGTCGCGTTGCACGATCCGGACAATGCCCACGGCGTCATCTACATGTGGGGCACCAACGGCATCGGCTACAACGAGAAGATGGTGAGGGGGCTGATGCCGGATGCGCCGCTCGACAGCTGGGCGCTGATCTTCGACCCCGCCGTCGCCTCCAAGGTTGCCAAGTGCGGCATCAGCGTGCTCGACACGCCGGCCGATATGGTGCGCCTCGCGCTCTCCTATCTCGGGCGCGATCCCAATTCGGACAAGCCCGAGGACATCGCCGCGGTCGAGGACATGCTCCTCAAGATCCGGCCCTACATCCGCAACATCAATTCCTCGGAATACATCGAGGCGCTCGCGAACGGCGATCTGTGCATTGCGGTGGGCTATAACGGCGACGTGCTGCAAGCCCGCGACCGCGCGCGCGAGGCCGGCAAAGGCATCGAGATCAAGTACACCGTGCCGAAGGAGGGTTCGATTCTCTGGTTCGACATGCTGGCGATCCCGAAGGATGCGCCCCACCCGGATAACGCCTATGCCTTCATGAACCACATGATGGATCCCAAGGCCATCGCCGAGGTCAGCAACTTCAAGCGTTTCGCCAACGCCAATCTGGCGGCGCAGCCGTTCGTGCTCGACTCGGTCAAGAACGATCCCGCCATCTACCCCCCGCCCGAAGTGCGCGACAAGCTCAAGATCCAGCTTGCGGATTCGGCCGATGAGACCCGCGTGATCACCCGGCTCTGGCAAAAGTTCAAGACGGGTCAATAGCGGATGGCCAATTCAGGTGGAGCGGCCAAGGCCGCGCCGTGGCAGGACCCGAGCGCGCGTCCGTACGTCGAGATCGAACGGGTCACGAAAACGTTCGGCGATTTCAAGGCAGTCGACGACGTCAGCCTCAAGATCTACAAGGGCGAGATTTTCTGCCTGCTGGGCGCGTCGGGGTGCGGCAAGACCACGCTGCTACGGATGCTCGGGGGCTTCGAGACTCCGACCTCCGGGCGGATAGTGATCGACGGCGAGGACATGACGGGCGTGCCGCCTTACGAGCGGCCCGTCAACATGATGTTTCAGTCCTACGCGCTCTTTCCGCACATGAACGTCGAGCAGAACGTCGCTTTCGGGCTCAAGCAGGATCGCGTGCCGAAGGCCGAGATCGTCGAGCGCGTCGCGACCATGCTCGAGCTCGTCAAAATGGGCGGCTTCGCCAAGCGCAAGCCGCACCAGCTGTCGGGCGGCCAGCGCCAACGGGTGGCGCTCGCGCGCTCGCTGGTCAAGCGGCCCAAGGTGCTGCTGCTCGATGAGCCGCTCGGGGCGCTCGACAAGAAGCTGCGCGAGCACACGCAGTTCGAGTTGATCGGCCTGCAGGACAA
>JBEKVP010000077.1:0-8503 GCA_049513935.1 Steroidobacteraceae bacterium | reverse complement strand
GAGCATCATGCGCGCGCCCGGTTTGCGGTAGGTCGAGCCCGCTGTTGCCACGACCGTCGCGAGCGCGCACGCCGCGGACCCCGCCGGCCCGCGCTCGAGCAGCAGCTCGAGGCTCGTGTCCAGGCGCACCGGGCCGGGCTCTCGCGATATGAAGGAGGTCACTCTTTTGCGGCTCTCGGGAGCGTCAGTCCTACGTGGGATTGTGCTGCGCATATCAGTGACATGGCGGGGTATCAAACATACTGCAGGCCCGGGGTGTTGGTGAACTGATGATTATGTCGTATTGCCCGCGGATGGCCCATAGCAGTCGATCGGCGAGAGCAAAGCCTTGACCCTGCGCGGACCTATCGGCCGTTTATTCGAGCGGCGCCCGGTGCTTGCGGCCTCGTGCGCGTTGCCCTTCGCCGCGCTGCTCATCCTTTATATCGAGAGTCACCGCAGCTGGCAGTCCGAGACCGAATCGCTCGAGCGCGAGAATCTGTCGCTTCAATTGCGCCAACTGGCGGCCAACGTCCGCAGAGAATCCGACGATCTCAGAGCGGCGGCGCGAACGCTGGCGCAGGCCGAGGGCGCGAAGGACCTGGTCGAGGACGGCGCGGGCGCGGGCGGCGCACGGTTCGATGCGAGGGCGGCCGCGCCGCTCGGCATCAGCACGTTGTTCGTCGCGACCGCGGCGCAGTCGATCCGCTTGAGCGGCGCCGTCGCCGACGGTCAATTTGCGGATCGTCCCCCCGATCCGGCCGCGGTGAAGTATCTCGCGGCCGCTATCGCCGCGCGCAGCGCCGCGGGCGCGGGGAGCGTCGAGCGCGAAGCCGCGCCGGCTTTCGTGAACGGCCAATTCATCGTCGCACAGCCGATCGCGGCGCGCGGCTCGTCCGCCGTACAGGGTTGGTTGGTGGCGACCCGAATCCTGTCGTCCGCGGTGCTCGCCCGGATCCAGGACTCGGTCGGCGGCGCAGTGACGGCCCGCCCGATCCAGCAGTTCCATTTGGACCGCGCACCGGCCGATCTCCGGACATGGCTGCGCGCCTCCGCCTCGGAGCCTTCCGGCGTCGGGATCCGGCTGTCGGGCGAGGGGGCGGGTTACGCCGTACTGCGCGACGAGTCGGGATCGGCCGCGTGGGTATTCAGCGTCGCACGCACTCCCTTGGCCGCGGCCGCGCCGCAAGCGGCGAAGAGCGCGTCCATGAGCGACGGATTGACGCTCTCGCTCGCGGGATTCCTGGCGCTTCTCGCAGCAGTCGTCACCGCCTGCGCGATGATCGCATTGAAGCGCTATTTCCGGCACCGACTCGCGGTCGATTCACGCTACAAGGCCATCATCGATCAGACGAACGACGGCATCGTCATCGTCGACTCGGCGCGCCTGCGGGTCCAGTACTGCAATCCCGCCTTTCTCGCACGGATCGGCTACACGAACGCCGAGGCCGGCGCGTTGTCGCTCGCCGACATCTTCGCCGATGCGGAGTCGCCGCCGGAGAGCGTGCTCGGGCGCTTGGAGAGCGCCGATTCGCAGATGGCGCTCAACTTGCAGCTGCGCGCCAAGAACGGCGCGCTCATTGATGTGGAGGTGCGCTGCAATCGGCTGGATTCGGACGGCCGCGACGGGCTGGCGTACGTCACGCACGATGTGTCGGTACGCCGCAAGGCCGAGCAGCAGCTCATCGACAATCAGCAGCGGCTCGACCGAATGGCGCATCACGACCAATTGACCGGGCTGCCCAATCGGCACTACCTCTCGACTTTCCTCCCGGAGGCAATCGCCGAGGCGAAGGCCGCGAACGCGATGCTCGGCGTCGTATTTCTCGATCTCGACCGGTTCAAGCACATCAACGACACGCGCGGCCATGAGACCGGCGACAAGCTGCTGCAGGAAGTGGCGCACCGGCTGCGCGCGTGCGTGCGCGACTCCGACGTCGTCATTCGAATGGGCGGCGACGAGTTCGTGGTCGTGTTCCGCAACGTGAAGTCCTACGACGAGGTGACGCTCGGCGCCAACCGCGTGATCGAGAGCCTCAACAGGCCGATCGTCATCGATCAGCATCCCCTGCAGACGACCGGCAGCATCGGGGTGAGCTTGTTTCCGCGGGACGGCGCCGACATGGGCGAGCTGCTCAAGCACTCCGACACCGCGATGTACCAGGCGAAGGACCGCGGACGCAACAACGTGCAGATGTTCAGCCAGATCATGAATCGCAAGCTCAAGCATCGGGTCGCCGTGGAGGCCTCGCTGCGCGACGCGCTGCGCCTGAAGCAGCTCGACGTGCACTATCAGCCGTTCGTCAATCTCGAGACTCGCAAGGTGGTCGGACTCGAAGCGCTCATTCGCTGGCGGCATCCGGTCCACGGCATGGTTCCGGCCGATCAGTTCATTCCCGTCGCGGAGGAGACCGGGCTGATCGTGCCGATGGGCAACTTCGTGCTGCATCGGACGCTGCAAACCCTGAGCGCCTGGCAGAAGACCGGCGTCACCCTGGTGCCCGTCTCTCTCAACGTGGCGCCCGCCCAGCTTCAACGGGGCGAGCTGCACGCGACGATCTCGACTCTGCTCAAGACCCATGGGCTCAAGCCCGAGCTGTTGCAGCTCGAGATGACCGAGCGCGCGGTTTTCGATGCGAGCCACGCGAAGGCGGGCGAGAACCGCCAGGATACGATGGTCCGGTTGCGCGACCTCGGCATCAAGATCGCCATCGACGATTTCGGCACCGGTTATTCGAGCCTGAGCTATCTCAAGAACTGGCGGGTCGATGCGCTCAAAATCGATCGGAGCTTCGTACGCGACCTCGTGACCGACACGAGCGACCTGGCGATCGTAAGCGCCATCATCGCGATCGCGCGGCACTTGCACATCCAGGTGATCGCAGAAGGGATCGAGGGCTATCAGCAGGCGGAGATACTGCGCAAGTTGGGCTGTACCGTGGGGCAGGGGTTCCTGTTCGCCCGACCCATGCCGGCGGAGCAGTGCCTCGCGATGCTGGGCAACAACGCCTCGGGAGTCGTCGAGGAGGAGGACATGCTCGCCGTGTTCGCCTCCGGGCGCGCCTGAGCGCGCGTGCCGCCGCTGCCGCCATGCTAGAGTGGCGGCACCATGCTTACATCCGGGTCGCGTGCGTTGAGCGCGCGCGGGCTGCTCGACGCGAACCGTCGTTACTACGACTCGCTCTGGTCCGGCGCCCGTCTCGTCGAGCCGCATCATTTCAACACCTGGCCGCTGGTGCTGTCGCTCTTGCCGCGATGCGCGTCGAGACTCGAGGTGGCGCCGGGACTGCGGCCGCGGCTGCCCCTCGACGAGACTCAGTTCGTGGATTTGAGCCGGTCGGCCGCCGGCAAGTTGCGCGCGCGCGGCGCTTCCGTTGCCGTGGGACTGGTCACCTCGCTGCCGTTCGCGGACGAGGCGTTCGACATGGTGTGCGCGCTCGACATCGTCGAGCACGTCGATGACGAGGTCGCGGCGCTGCACGAATTGTCGCGCGTCGCGAAGCCCGGAGCGGTCATCCTGCTCTCCGTGCCGCTGCACCCGGAGCGCTGGAATGCGTTCGATGACTTCGTCGGACACCGGCGGCGCTACGAGCCCGTGCGTCTCGCGGCGACGCTGGCGAATCACGGTCTCGAGATCGAGCGCAGCGCGATGTTCGGCATGCAGCCGCGATCCTCCAAGCTCCTCGATCTCGGCATGTGGTGGCTCACGCATCGGCGCGAGCGCGCGCTTTGGTGGTACAACCGCGTGTTGATGCCGCTCGGGCTGCGCTTGCAGAAGAAACTCGATTTCCGCGCCGGGTTGATCGAGACCGCGGGCGTCGACGAGATCCTCATGGTCTGCCGCAAACGGCGGAACTGACCGGGCTGCAACGCGCCGCGCTGTCAGCGATTACTGACAAGCAGTCACTCGAATATCCGTCCGGTCGCCCCGGCGAGTTGACGAAGAATACCCGGGCCCTTCGATCACAGGTGCGCGACCCCTGCCATGTCCTTGCCTCGCTACGCGTCCAAAGGTGCGATTCGCTTTCTCGGACGCTACGTAAGGCGGCGGTTCTTCAGTCATCTGGTCGTCTTCGTCGCCGTGCTCGCCGCCGTGCTATGCAATGTCGGATCGCAATACGCGGTCAAGCACCTGGTCGATGTGCTCGGCACGCGGCATCCTCCTTCGACGGTGCTGTGGGGTGCCGTGGGGATACTCCTCGGGCTGGTGGCGGGCGACAGCGTGCTATGGCGCGTCGCCGGATGGGCGTCGACGCACGCGTTCGTCGCCGTCGGCGGCGACATACGCCTCGAGCTGTTCAATCATCTCTCGGGCCAGGGCACGCGCTACTTCGTCGAGCGGTTCCCCGGTGCGCTCGCGGGCCGCATCACCGCGGCGGCGAACGCGGCCTGGCTCATCGAGAGTTCGTTGACCTGGACGACCATCCCGCCGGGCATCGCGGTGGTCGCGAGCATCCTCGTGCTCGGCACGATCAATTGGCGCCTGACCGCGGTTCTCCTGGTGGTCGTCAGCGTCCTGGGAGCCGTCATCGCCTGGTGGGCTGCGCGCGGGCGCGAGCTGCACCGGGACTTCGCCGGCCAGGCCGCGCATGTGAGCGGCGATCTCACCGATACCGTGAGCAACATCGGATTGGTCCGGGCATTCGGTGGGGCGCACCGCGAGCAACAGCGCCTCAGCACGAAGATTCAGGACGAAATGCAGGCGCAACGCTTGAGCCTGCGCTCGCTCGAGCGGCTGCGCCAGTTCCACGCGGTCAGCGTATTCTTCGTCACCGCGGGCGTGCTGGTCTGGTCGATCGAGCTGTGGAACCGCGGTGAGATCTCGACGGGCGACGTCGTGCTCACCACGACGCTCGGGTTCACGATGCTGCATGCTTCGCGCGACTTCGCCATGGCCATGGTGGACATGGTGCAGCAATTCGCGAAGCTCCGAGAGGCGGTGCAGGTGCTCGGCTTGCCGCACGAGATGCAGGACGCGCCGGATGCGCGGCCCCTCAAGGTGCTCGCCGGCGCGATCGCATTCCGCGGCGTGAGCTTCCGCTATCCGAGCGGCCAGCAGGTCCTTCGAGATTTCACGCTCATCGTGCCCGGCGGGCAGAGGGTCGGCCTGGTCGGCCGCTCCGGCGCCGGCAAATCCACGATCGTGGCGCTGCTGCAGCGATTGTACGACCCGGACTCCGGAGAGGTCGCGATCGACGACCAGGTCATCGGGCACGTCACGCAGGAAAGTCTGCGGAGCTCGATCGCCGTCGTGCAACAAGACATTTCCCTGTTTCACCGCTCGCTCCTCGAGAACCTGCGCTATGGACGGCCGGATGCGAGCGATGAGGAAGTGTACCGGGCGGTCGAGGCCGCCCGATGCGCGGAATTCATCGACCGGTTGCCGGACGGCTATCAGACCCTGGTCGGGGAGCGCGGGATGAAGCTCTCGGGCGGTCAACGGCAACGGCTTGCCATAGCACGCGCGTTCCTGATGAACGCTCCCATCGTGCTGCTCGATGAGGCGACCTCGGCGCTCGACACCGAGTCCGAGCAGTCCATTCAGGAGGCGCTGGCGCGGCTGTTCCGAGGCCGCACGGTGATCGCCATCGCTCACCGCCTGTCGACACTCGACTCTTTCGACCGCATCGTCGTGCTCGACCGCGGCCGCATCGTCGAGGACGGCCCGCCGCGACGCTTGCTGCACACCAAGGGCCTCTACAGCCGGATGTACGGCCGGCAGGTAAGCGTGGAAGCCGAGCATATCCCATGAGGACGCGCCGATGCTGGCTCGCCGGCGTGTCGGCGCTGGGGCTCGCGGGTCTCTCGGCATGCGCCGCGACGGGCCCGTCGTACTCCGCCACGCGGCTCGATTCACAGCCGGCCCCTGGGACTGCGCCGGCGATGCCCGCGCCCGACTCGCAAGCTGCATCCCCGGCCGTGCCGCCCGAACCGATCGTGCCGCCCGTCGTGCCGCCCGAACCCTCCTCGGCGCCGGAGCCTGCCCCGGTGCCGCAAAAGCTGCCCGAGGAGCAGCCGCCGCCGGCTGCCGCCGTCAACCAGCTGCCGCCGTGTCTGCCGGTGCATCCGAAGCCGCATCGCAAGCGCAAGCCCTACGCCAAGGAGCCTCAAGGCCCGGAATCGCCGAGCGCGGCGCAAACCCGCACGGACACGACGGTCGATGCGCAAGTCGGACAGGTCGGCACCTCGCTCACCTCGATTCTGGGTAAGAACGTGCAAGACCCCAGGGGAGAGGCTCTCGGTCGCGTCGTCGACGTGCTCGCGGACGCCAACGGCCGCGTTCGAGTGGCCATCATCGATTTCGGAGGCTTCCTCGGTGTGGGCACCCGGCGCATCGCCGTCGATTGGCCGCTGCTGCGGTTCAATCCCAAGGCCTCTGACAAATCTCTCATCCTCAGCGTGACCCGAGAGAAGCTGCAATCCGCGCCGGAGTACAAGGACTCGACGAGTCCGCGAGTGCTCATGCCGCCGCCTGCAGCGTCGCAAGATGCCGCAGATACCGGCGAAACTGAGAAATGAGCCGGCGCCCTCGGGCGGCCGCAAGGAGCCCGCGCTCTCGCAACCCGTCGAGGCCGCCGCCGGCCGCGGACTCGATTGGTTCAACTTGTTCGTCGCCAACATCCAGACCGGATTTGGCCCGTTTATCGCGGTCTACCTGAGCGGTCAAAGCTGGACGCAGACCGCGATCGGGGTGGCGCTCTCGATCGGCACGGTGAGCTCGATGGCAAGTCAGGTGCCCGCCGGCGCCCTGGTCGACGCGTTCGCGAACAAGACGCGGGTCGCCGCATTCAGCGTGCTGGTATTTACGGCGAGCGCACTGATGTTCGCCGTGTATCCGATTCCGCTGTTGGTGTACCTCGCCGAGATTCTCCACGGCATTTCGAGCTGCACGCTGGGGCCCGCGATCGCCGCCATGAGTCTCACGTTGGCGGGGCGTTACGGCATGGCGCTGCGTCTGGGGCGCAATGCGCGTTACGCGGCCGTGGGCAACGGCGTGGGCGCCGCTCTGATGGGCGCCTGCGGGCAGTACGTCTCGGAGCGCGGCGTTTTCTACCTGACCGCGTTGCTCACCTTGCCGGCGCTCGCTGCATTGCTGCCTCTGCGCCGCTTCGCCGTCGCGCGCCGCACCGTCAGGCAGGGCGATGACGAGAATCGCGCGAGCGTGTTGCATGTGCTCGCGGACCGGCGGCTCTTGATCTTTTGCGGCTGCGCAATGTTGTTCACGTTCGCGAATGCGCCTCTGCTCATGCTGATCAGCGGTACGCTCACCGCCAAAGGCAGCAATCCGAGCCTGCTGATCGGAGCGTGCATCGTGTTGCCGCAGATCATCGTTGCGTTGGCCTCGCCCGCCGTCGGCCGCTTTGCCGACGCCCGTGGGCGCCGGCTGGTGCTGATCGTGAGCTTTGCCGTGCTGCCGCTGCGTGCCCTCATCCTCTCCACCACGGTCAACCCGGTACTGCTGGTCGCCGTGCAGGCACTGGACGGAATCGCGGCCGCCGGCTTCGGCATCATGGTGCCGCTGATCGTGAGCGACGTCGCAGCGCGTTCGGGTCATTTCAATCTTTCGCTCGGCGCGGTGGGATTCGCCATCGGCATCGGCAGCACGGTGAGCACGTCCGCCGCCGGCTGGGTCGCCGATCGCTTCGGCATGAGGTTCGCTTTTTATTTCCTCGCCGGTATTGGCCTCGCCGCGGCGCTGCTCGCGACGTTCGCAATGCCGGAGACCCGGCCGGAGCCCGAGGGCGATCGGGTGCGCGCTAGTACCGCACCACAACCACCACGTCGCCCTCGCGGCGAGTGACGGTCACGGCGGTGTCCTCGCCGTGCCGGTGCAGCAGCACGTCGGCGGAGCCCGAACTCAAGGCGAGATTGCGCAGGTGCACGCGGTCGAGGAAATCGGGAAGCTGCGGCCGGTAGAATTTGATTTCGCCGGTACGGTCGAGCAGCTCGAGGCCGAGAGAGGCCTGCAGCAGGCACAGCGGCGTCGCGCTCGCCCAGGCCTGCGGAGAGCACGCCACGGGATATTGGGTGGGCGCGCTGCGCTCGAGGCGGGCGAAGCCGCAGTACAGCTCCGGGAGACGCCGAAGATCCATGTAGGAGGCGGCGTCGAACAGCGCGCCGAACACCTTTGCGGCGGCTTGCTTCTGTCCGTAGCGGGCGAATCCCAACGCGATCAAGCCGTTGTCGTGCGGCCAGACCGAGCCGTTGTGATATGACATCGGGTTGTAGCGCGCCTCCGACGAGGCGATCGTGCGGATCCCCCAGCCATTGAATATCGAAGGCGACAGCAGCGTCCGCGCCACGCGCTGCGCGCGCTCGGCGGAGGCGATGCCCGTGAAGAGCACCTGGCCGGCGTTCGAGGACACGACCCGACAGGGCTGCTTGGCGCCGTCCAAGGCGAGCGCGTAGACCGACAATTCCTCGCACCAGAACTTCGCCTCGAAGCCCTGCCGCAGGGCTTCGGCTTGGGCGGCGAGCGCCGCGGCTCGATCCGGGCGCCCGAGAGCCTCCGCAAGCGCGGCGG